>CAYVGM010000012.1:0-6855 GCA_964451125.1 uncultured Chitinophagales bacterium | reverse complement strand
TTAATTGCTAAATATGCAGGTGGTTACTTCTTAATGATAAACAAAACAATCAGAGCTCAGCTAAACAAGAAAGAAGGAGATATTGTCAATGTGAAAATTGAAGAAGACCTTGAAGAAAGAATCGTTGAACTTCCCACTGTTTTAGTTGATTTTTTTAATAGAGAAAATCTATTAAAATCCGTTTTTGATAAATTATCATACACTCATCAGAAAGAATATGTACAATGGATAACTTCGGCAAAACGTGAGGAAACCCTGCAAAACAGACTAATAAAGCTGAAAGAAATGCTGGAAGAAAAACTGAAAAAATAATGCTCATCTGGTTACTCATATCGATTATACTTACTGTCGCTTATGTCGGCATTATGTGGACGTATAAAAACGAATGGGAAGAAATCAAAGAAACCCACGATTTGAAAGAGGAATGTAAAACGCGAGTTTCTGTAGTTATCCCTGCCAGAAACGAAGAAAAATATATAGGCAATATTTTGCAGGATTTACTCAATCAGATTTATCCTGCTTACCTCATGGAGATAATTGTAATAGATGATTTTTCGGAAGACGATACATTTTCCATTGCTGCTTCTTATAGTAATACAACTACTACTATAAAAGTTTTACAGTTAAAAGACAGTCTGGATAAGAATACCATTACAGAAGCTTATAAAAAAAGAGCCATCGAATATGGTATAACACAAGCGAGTGGTACGCTGATAATAACAACCGATGCCGATTGTCGCCTGCAAAAGCACTGGCTGCACAGCATTGTTTCATTTTATGAAAAAGAGAAGTGTACGTTGATTGCCAGTCCTGTAGGGTTTTATAATGACCACACCAAATTCCAGCATTTCCAATCCTTGGATTTTTGTGGCATGCAAGCCATTACCGGTGCATCACTGAATATGAAGATTTTCAATATGGCAAATGGTGCAAATTTGGCTTTCGAAAAAAAAGCTTTTGATGAGGTAGGCGGCTATAAAAATATTGATAAAAATGCCAGTGGTGACGATATGCTTTTGGTTTATAAAATTGCTCAGCAATTTCCGGATAAAATCCGCTTTCTAAAAAATAAGGCTGCCATTGTATTGACACATCCCGCAGAGAATGTTCAGGATTTTTTGCAGCAACGGTTCCGCTGGACAAGCAAAGCCGGACATTATCAGGATAAACGTATCTCATTTATCTTGTTATTGGTCTATCTGTTTGTGTGGAGTATTTGGCTTAATTTCTTTTTTGTGTTTGGAAAGATTGCCTATTACCGCATTTTTCCAGATCCTACTATTACAGCACTCATTGAGATGCTGAATGTGCTGTTGATTCTTGTATTTGTGCTTATACAGATTATATGCAAAAGCCTGATAGATTACACCTTTTTGAAATCAGCAACAAACTTCTTCAATCGCCACGATTTAATGCAATCCTTTGCATATAGCCAGCTTTTACATATCTGGTATATCCCGTTTGTAGGCACATTAGGACTGATTTTACCACACCGCTGGAAAGGCAGAAAACTAAAATAATATGTTTCTACCTGACACTCTTGAGAGAAGAATTTGAATGTGACTATGTTCAGACAAATTTTCTATTTTAGACACTAACTCCTTTTAAAAGGAGCTGAATAAAATAAGCCACACAGTGACTAAACTCTGTTATAATAAAAATTCAAAATAACTAAGCCACGTAGTGAGATACCTATATGAACGTAACCATTTATTGATTATCAAACAGAAAATCGAATTATAATACTGTTATTCTATCAAACATTATTTCTACTTAAAGTTTCAATAATAATTGAAAGTTCTGAATAATATTGACACAACTATTCTATAACTCAAATACACAACAAAGGTAACACCTGCCTAATATCCATGTGAAAATAAAGTTTCAAATTTGTCTGAAAGTTTTGAACTTTATAAAACAATTACAAACTTAAAAATTTCAAGTATGAAAAAATTATTAGTTACCCTGGCCATCTGCACCGGATTAAGTGCATACGCCAATGATTCATTAACAGTTGCAAACAATTCTCAGGAAGTTAATGAAAATGATTACACTGAACGTAAAATCTCAGCTATTACAGAAACCGGTATGAATTACATCTACGGCAAGCCGTTTTTCAGCATTTATCAAGCGGTTGGTGCCAAACTTAATCCGTATGTATTTATTGGAGAAGGTGTGGGCATACAAATTCGCAATACCAATCAATGGCAGTTCCAGTTGCTTACAGATTTGCGTCTGCATGCTTTAAACAAATGGGTTACACCGACATTTAGCATTCAAGCGGGATTGAACAAAACCGGGAAAGCAGCCTTAACCAACGAAAAAACACAGAAGCAACTGGGAGAAAACAGTATGGCTTTAAATTTGGGAACCGGAGTTTTGTTTCGTGTAAAAGAAAATGCCTCTTTCAGTTTAACCGGAGGTTATAATTTAAACACCGATTTTAAAACAAACTTTAACGGTGGATTCGTTAAGTTTGCCTATCAATTCTAAACACTTTTAATAATTCGTTAAATAAAAAGCGATGCCAAAAGATGCATCGCTTTTTTTGTCTTTAACTGCCATCATTTTATTTATGTAATCGGTCTTTTAATTTATCAAATCATTAAGAACAATTATACTTCATATTTTTCATTACTTTTACTTTTGATGAACAATTTAGTCAGCCGGTATAACTTCTGTTGTTGTATTCCGTAATAAACGGATAGGTTGATGTTGTTGTGAAAAATTTATAACCTGTCCTTCAAAAAGACAGGTTTTATTATAATATAAAGAAGTAAAAATGAGTATTACAATTACAAAAAATGTAAGCCCGGAAGCAGCAAAAGATATTTTTGAATTGCAACAAAAAATTAATGCATTTGTTAACGGAGAAATTCCTGAAGATAAATTCAAACATTTCAGGCTTACCCGAGGTGTATATGGTCAGCGGCAATTAGGGGTGCAAATGTTTCGCATCAAAATACCGATGGGACGCATAACTCCGGCTCAGCTTGTTCGGTGTGCTGAATTGTCAGAGTTGTATGGTTCTTCCAATCTGCACTTAACCACGCGCCAGGATATACAACTGCATTATGTAAAAGTAGATAACGCACCATTAGTTTGGGCAGGTCTCGAAGATTGCGGACTAACCGGACGAGAGGCTTGCGGTAATACCGTGCGCAATATTACGGCTTCTGCAAGTGCCGGCATCGACAAAAACGAACCTTTTGACGTGTCGCCGTATGTTTTTGCACTCTTTAAATATCTTTTGAGAAATCCGATTTGTCAGGATATGGGCAGAAAAATAAAAATTGCATTTTCTTCTTCAGAAAAAGATACAGCCTTTATCTACATTCACGATTTTGGTTTTATCCCGAAAATTGAAAACGGCATAAGAGGATTTAAGGTAGTAGTTGGCGGTGGATTAGGCGCACAAGCTATATTGGCGCAAACAGCATTTGAATTTTTGGAAGACGATAAAATAATTCCATTTGTAGAGGCCGGCTTGCGTGTATTTGACCGTTACGGCGAACGCACCAGACGACATAAAGCCCGTATGAAATATTTGGTAAAAGAATTGGGGTTAGACCAATTTCTCACGCTGATACAGGAAGAAATGAAAGCGAATGCACATCTTGTTTTTCCAGTGGATACTGGCGGTTTTGAAAGCCCGCATTCACCCGAAATAACACAAGCACCTAAAGTAGATATACAAGATACAAAACGCTATGAAGACTGGCTCGAAACGAATGTTTTTGAACAAAAGCAACCCGGATTTTATGGGGTGTATTTAAAAGTAACTAAAGGCGATATTAAGCCCGACCAAGCCCGTATGATTGCACAACTTGCTAACGATTTTGCTTCGCAGGATATGCGTATTACCATGAACCAAGGCATGTTGCTCAAGTATGTGCGTAAAGAAGCATTGCCTAAAGTGTATTCCGTTTTGGATAGCATGGGATTCGCGAATCCCGGCTTTGGCACAATAGCCGATATTACGACTTGCCCCGGAACTGACACTTGCAACCTTGGCGTAACCAACAGTATGTTACTGGCAGAAATTTTAGAAGATGTCATTCAAAAGGAATACTATGATTTGATTTTTGATAAGGCTATTCACATAAAAATGAGCGGCTGCATGAACTCGTGCGGGCAGCACATGAGTGCTGATATTGGTTTGCATGGCAGCTCTATTCGTGTTGGAGATAAAGTGGCTCCCGCTATGCAGATTTGTTTGGGTGGCGGTGTAGATAACAATGGCATCGGGACAGCCGGGGATAAAGTTGTAAAATTGCCTACTAAAAAGATGCCAGAAGCACTGCGTATTATTTTGGATGATTATGAAAATCATTCGGATGAGACAGAATATTTTAATAATTATTATCGCCGACAAGGAAAGAATTATTTTTATACATTATTAAAACCCATTGCTGATACTTCAAAATTTGTAGATGATGATTTTTATGATTATGGGCATGATGAATTGTTTACACCGGAGGTAGGCGTGGGCGAATGTGCCGGCGTATCTTATGATATGGTGAGTACGATTTTGAAAGATGCACAAATAAAACAAACAGAAGCTTTACAAGCATTGGATAACAGCAAGTATGCTGAAGCCATTTACTATGCATATACAGGTTTTGTTACTTCAGCAAAA
This sequence comes from uncultured Chitinophagales bacterium, assembly GCA_964451125.1. Classification (GTDB taxonomy): domain Bacteria; phylum Bacteroidota; class Bacteroidia; order Chitinophagales; family JADIYW01; genus JADJSS01. The sequence continues at coordinate 2,216 of CAYVGM010000012.1, read as the reverse complement.
TCACTTTTATTGAGCAAAGAAGTAGAATGCAATACACAAATCAAAATCTTGCAAGATTTTGACCATGTATTTGTATCCACCGGTGAAATAGTATGCGAATGGGGATTTGAGAAATTAGTTTTGAGCATTAATAAACATGAACCTGAACGCGAATTTGCCCAATCTTATGTGGGTGCTTATGAGCAGTTTTTAAACTCGGCTTTAGATTATCGTAATGCTACGATGAAAGCAGATAAACTGGTTAAAGAAAGCGATTATAAAGCTTAAAAATACATTCTATCAGTTTATACTGTATTATCTTTTGGTTTGATAATAACAGATGCAAGCACAGAGATTAACAAAATAGAGACGATTATGCCCAAGGAAAGTAATGTGGGTAATTTATACCAATGAACAATACACATTTTTATCCCTACAAACATCAAGATTACGGATAAACCATATTTAAGAAATCTGAAATATTTGGTGATGCCCGCTAAAGCGAAATAAAGGGAGCGTAGCCCAAGTATAGCAAACACATTGGATGTAAAAACAATAAATGAATCTGAAGTAATAGCGAGTATAGCCGGAATAGAATCTACGGCGAAAATCAAATCAGTAAATTCTATTAATAACAAAACGATAAACAGTGGTGTAGCATAATTTTTATGGTTAATCCTGACGAAAAAATTTTCTTCATACAGTTTGTCCGTAACCGGCATGAATTTTTTGAATAGGCGCACTAAAGGATTTTTATCCGGTTCCAGTGCTTTGTCTTCCTGCGTCAGCATTTTAATTCCAGTAAAAATCAGGAAAGCTCCGAAAATATAAATTATCCAATGGAATTTTGTGATTAATGCAACTCCTGCAAAGATGAATACAGCCCGCATGAGTAATGCCCCGATTATTCCCCAAAATAAAACTTTGTGCTGATACTTTGAAGGAATATTAAAATAACCGAATACCATGATAAATACGAAAATATTATCGACACTGAGTGATTTTTCAATGACATAACCGGTAAGAAATTCCAGCGCTTTGGCTTTTCCTAAATAAAAATACACCCCAATATTAAAAAGGAGTGCAATCACAATCCAAACCACCGACCATAAAAGTGCATTACGAATACTGATTTCTTTATGTTTCCGGTTGAAAACACCTAAGTCAAGTGCCAGCATCAGTATGACAAATGCGATAAAACCTGCCCAAGTCCAAATCGTTACTTCCATAGTATTTCTTTTTTTGAAAACAGATTGAGGTAAATAAAAGTTCCTTTACTTAAAAAAAATATCAAAAATTCTTAGCGATAGAAATCTTTTGACCTTTTCTATTCATTCAATCTGAAAAAGTAAGATGAAGATACGTGTCTTTTAGAAAAAAAAGCTACATTTTATCTTTGACGACGAGCTTAATGGCGCTACTGGTTCTGAGTGTAGAATTGAGCGATATGGTCTGAATTTTCTTGCCGTCTTTTATGGCAATAGTGGCTGTATTCGGTGGTTCTTTTCCCAAGTTTTCTGCATGCAAAATCAGATAATTTGTTTTTTGTGGCAACTTTATACTCAAGGATTGTTTCACTTTAGTCAGCAGTTTTTTGTACACTATTGGCTTATTGTTCAGGTATAGTGTAATGGAATCACCGTCTTCATTAAATCTGTCCCAATATTCAATGATAATAGAATCACTCGATACTTCTATAGATTCTTTTATGTTGATTTCGCGGTCATTAATGCGACTAAGCGTATCGAGGGTTGGAGTGGTTTTGTCTTCTTTTTTTGCGAGCAATGTTTCGTCAATAACTTGCTTTTTGTTTTTATTGGTGTACTGTGCCCAAGTCGAATCGAAATCGGGATTGAAATCATAAATTGTACTTCGTCGGAAATAGGCAGAACGCAGACACTGGAACATGTCTTTATTGGCAAATTTTACTTTGCAAACATCTTTCTTGCTGTTTTGGTTCAGCCAGGTATCCGTAAATGTCAATTCAGTTTCGTCTTCATTCAAATCCCATACACCATTCAGACAGTCAATCCAGTTGTTGGCACTGTTTTCTTTGATGAGAAAGATTGCGGTAATTTCCAGACTCCGGTTAGAACAGATATTTCCACTCACATTATACTCGCCGAAATATTGTCCGTTGGTAATCTTTAAATTGGCATGAAAGGTATTGTAGGGCAGTACTTTCATCATCATCTGTACATCATAGGTATTATGGATATACTCGATAAAAGTACCTT
>CAYVGM010000011.1:0-22882 GCA_964451125.1 uncultured Chitinophagales bacterium | reverse complement strand
CTTTTTCACCTGAGTTTGGGCCAAGTGTTTTAAATTAAAAATAGTTGATTTTTTTATTAGAAACCACCTCCTTTTAATTCCTCCTCCTTGTTAAGTTGGAGGAAAATTGAGAAATCAACTATTTTTTTTCCTTATTTTTACTTAACCCGAACTCAGGTTTTTTCCATTAAATTGACTTTACGACAAACTTACAAACTTAATTGTTTAAGATAGTATTCAAGTTGTCCTTTTTCCAGCGGTGTTTCAAAAAAGGCGTTCACTTTCTTAGCCGCATTCACCACTTTTGTTGCCGGAATACTGCCTTGCCATCGCTTATCAATATAGGGCAGCCAGGAGAAATCACTGCTTTCATTCAGTAGAATTACCGGTGCTGTGATTTTTTGTTTTTTAATGTATTTCTGTAGTTTGGTCATTGCTCCTCCTCCGTCTAAACTGACAAATATAAATTGGATTTTTTCAGCTTGATGTTCTTCAATAAATTTTTTGAGTACAGGCATTTCTTCCATACAAGGACGACACCATGTAGCAAAAAAATTGACGATATACGTAGTATCATTATTGCGATTGTATAGTGCTTTCAGTCCTTCGATTTTTTGTACACTGACTTCCTGAGCACTTGCACAATAGGCAATAGCGGATAGTATAAAAATTGTAAGCAGCTTTTTCATACCAAACAAGATACAAAAAGTCTGCCAAACGCTACTTGTTTCAATACGTTAACTCCTTTACCTTTGCACCGTGAAAGATGATGTACTTGATATGCCTTTAATTCAAAAACCGGAAAAACGAATTACCGCTTTTGACTGGGCTGTATTTATCGGGCTTTCCACCATTTGGGGTTTTTCTTTCTTTTTTATAAAAAAAGGGCTGGAGGTTTTTGAACCTGTACAGGTAGCGGCATTTCGTATGACGATTGCATTCTTATCCTTAACACCCATGTTTTTCGTGCATGCCAAACAGCTCAAACTACAAGCTCACCAATGGAAAACTGTGCCACTTTTGGGCTTATTTGGAAATATGATTCCTGCCATTTGCTTTTGCGTGGCCGGAACAAAGATTGACAGTGTACTTTCGGGCATTATGAATTCTACAACACCTCTTTTTGCATTGCTTATCGGTGGTTTGTTTTTTGGCGTGATACTTACGCGAAATAAAATTTCAGGCGTATTGCTTGGGTTTGTCGGTGCAATTATTATAGTTTTATCCAAACAAAAAGGCATACACCACATCAACTGGTATGTTGTTTTGCCTTTGTTGGCAACGATATGTTACGGGTTAAATGCAAATATTTTCAAAGCCGGGTTTCAGCAAAATAATCCGGTAGTGATTGCCTTGTGGCAATATGCATTTGTTGCATTTTTTTCATTTATTTATTTATGGTATTCCGGGGCATTTCATCTATTATTTACAAATTTCGGAAAAGCCTGGCACTCGCTAAAATATTTATTGTTGCTCGGTATATTTGGTACAGGTATCGCACAAGTGTTTTTTAATGTTTTAGCACAACGAACATCTGCCTTGTTTGCTACGATGACCACTTATCTGATTCCTATGGTAGCCATACTGGTTGGTTTATTTATCGGAGAAAAGATACATATTCTTCATCTCATCGGACTGGCAATTATCTTATCCGGTATTTATATTGGTTCGAGAAATTAATGACGCTTGTTCGTGCCGAAAGTAGGGCAGTTGCACTTCTTCGCTTTTGCAGCTACACAAGATTGCATGCTAGTCAAAATAACAATACTCACTACAAGGATATAACTTATTTTTTTCAGAGAGAATTGACTTTTCATTGCTTAAATTTACACAAAATAACGAAAAAATATGGCGCATATTATATCATGCAGAGGATTTGAACCCCAATTGGGCAGTAATTGTTATGTGGCACCTAATGCTACTATTGTTGGCGATGTGCTAATGGGCGATGATTGCAGTGTCTGGTTTAATGCCGTGATACGCGGAGATGTCAACTCGATACGCATGGGTAATAAAGTGAATGTACAGGATAATGCAGTTATACATTGCACCTTTGAAAAAACAAAAACAATTATCGGGAATAATGTTTCTATCGCGCACAGTGCCATCGTTCATGGCTGCACCCTCGAAGACAATGTTATGATAGGCATGGGAGCTATCGTGATGGATAATTGCTACATAGAAAAAAATGCACTAATTGCTGCAGGCTCAGTTGTTCTGGAAGGCACACGTGTGGAAGCAGGCAGTATTTATGCAGGCGTGCCGGCAAAGAAAGTAAAACAATTGAGTGAAGAGGTTTTTAAAGACCAAAACGAACGCATAGCCAACAACTATGTAAAATACGCCGGGTGGTTTAAATAAAAATTATCTTCTGCCCACAAATGATTATATTTAACACATTAATATGGTCAATATTATTAGGTTTTTTGTATTTTTATTATTATTAGTTATGAAGCAACTATCAGAACGGTTACTTAAAGTTGAGTGGACTATAAACATATACTTAAACAAAAAAGGAAGTCACCTTGTAAAAGAGATACTGTTAAATGTAACACTTCAAGAATTACTAAAAGTAGTTTCACCACATGATGACGACCCATTATTATATGATGGGTATGCACTAAAACAAACCCAACTTAAATACTTAGAGAAATATGCAACGGAAACTATTGTTCCGGATCTTAATAAATATTGTTATTATTTAGTATGCGGAGGGATATACGAATAAACCAATCATGAAGCGGATGTATTACATATGCGATAAAAAATAAATTCATTTAATACACAGAATACCGCCAATACAAATCAATTGATTAAACTAAGCTACTGTGCCGATTGAATTTGTAATTCATCTTTCTTATTCCATTGATTATTACTATTATACTCTTGTTACTTTTTTTCTTAGTCAAAAAAAGTAACCAAAAAAGACAAGGCAAAACGATCGTTCCATGCTACTTTGCTACGCTTAGATATGCGTTTTACCAACCCACGCTTCTTTACATACTGCCAACTCAACTCTAATATTATTTTATTTATCTTTAGGTTGTTTTAAATGCACAACTGTTATGATATCAAATTTTTTTATACTCAGGGAATACAAAAAAAAATAATTTTATCAAAATAGTAATATCATATATAACAATATCACAATTGACAATAATTTCATGCTATAACAAGAATCTTCCAGACAATTCCTATCTGTTAAAATCTGGAATGACCATAGAGCAAACTATAAAAACAATGGGGCGGCAACCCGACGCTATCTATGAGATTGGAAGATTCGACTCTATACACCATGGGACAATTCAGCTATACTATTATTTTAAAAATCAAAACACACAGATACTATTTGGCTCTAATTTGAAAATAACGGAGATACAACATCTCGATTAATTTCTATGTTTTCAATCTGATTCAGGGCTGAAATTCACCTCACATCCTTCTGAGCAATTGGTGCAGATATCTATGCTTTTGCGGCTTTGTATCAAGCGGTTTCTGAATTGCTGATACTTTTGATTGTTCCAGATTTCTGTTAATGTATTTTTAGAGAGATTGCCGAATACATGCTGCGCATCTTTATCAAAACAGCAAGGTACAACATTGCCATCCCAGGTGATTACACAACTGTGCCACATTTTCCAGCAATGGTTATCCAGCGTATTTTTCAATACATATTTTCCGGTTGCCTTTTTTTTATATCTCGAATATTTTTCATTTTCGGGTATCAGCGGATTACCGTTTTCATAATCATATACCTGCGCCGTTTTCAACAATACTTCATCCGCTCCAATATCATCCGCTAATTTGTACAAATCAGCAATTTGGTGTTCGTTCGGTTTTACAGCTAAAAACTGAAAAACGACATGTGGTGTTGCAGCATTTAATTCCTTTTTAGCTTGTATTATATTGCGTGCACCTTCCAGCACTTTCTCCAGTTGCCCTCCAATGCGATATTGCTGATAAGTTTCCTGTGTAGTGCCGTCTATTGAAATAATAAGCCGGTCTAAACCACTTTCTATTGTTCTTATTGCATTGGTTTTGCTAAGATAATGCGCATTGGTAGATGTAGAAGTATAGATTTTCTTTGCATTCGCATAGCCAACCATTTCTAAAAAATCTCTGTGCAAATAAGGCTCGCCCTGAAAGTAAAAAGTGAGATATAGAGTGTGTTTGGAAATGGCATCAATTTGCTGTTTAAAGAAGCCCGTATCAATCATTCCTGTTGGACGTGTAAACGAACGCAAACCGCTGGGGCATTCCGGACAACGCAAATTGCAGGATGTAGTGGGTTCAAATGCTACGGCAAAAGGCAAACCCGCCCGTATGTTTTTTTTAAAAGCTTTGGAAAAATAATAGGATAAATAAACCAACAGCATATTCCAAACTCTGTATAAAGTAAGTTTAGATAAAAAATTACGGGTATTATTCCATGTAGCAGATTGCATGATTCCGCCGACAAATTAGTACATTTTTACAACATATCAGACCAGACTTCGCGTTAAGAAAAATAATGAGATAAAATAGTTGATTTCTCATTTTTTCCTCCAACTTAACAAGAAGGAGGAATTTAAAGGTGGTGGTTCTTAAAAAAAATCAACTATTTTTTTTAATTACTTTTACCGAACTCAGGCAATCAGGTATGATGATAAAGCAGGCAGTAGGCTATTTCTGAAAATATCCCTACTTTTATTTTTTTTATCACTATGACTACTCAAGATTTAATACAGGAAATATCGGCGCACCCGAAAATGGTAATCATTTTATTAGGAATTCCTCCACTCCTTGCCATTTTATTTTCATTCATGTTTAAAAAAGAGGATATCCCCAATTCTAATCTGAAATACCTCTATTCAGTTTTAGTTTATTTAAGTTGTATTCCGGGTGTAATTTCGGTTATTCTTATCCTCTATACTTTTTTCTTTTTAAAAGGAAATTTTCTGGAAGTGGATGTATTAGCTTATTTTCTGCCACTTGCTTCCATGATTGTTACGCTGTTGCTGATAAAACGAACCATAGCTTTTGATTTGATTCCGGGCTTCAAACGATTATCGGGCGTATTTGTATTAATTGCAGTTGCTTTTATTTTTTCTTTGGTTTTGTATAATCTGAATTTCCATGTGGGAGTCTTCTTTTTTGGAAGCGTAAAATCATTGGTTTTCATTTTTATTATTCTGCTTGCACTGTTAGTGTACGGATATAACAAGGCAGTTAAATAATTGGTGATTTTGTGTATAGTCAGGTCGCAAGACCCGACGGCACACGAAAGGCCTGACATCGCCGTTTCCGCATCTTATCATTTTTCATTAGTTTTATTCCATGCAATCTTTACCGCCTATTTCGCAAGAAGAAATCACTCACATCAATATTTACGGTGCCAAAGAGCACAATCTCAAAAATATAGAAGTTCACATCCCGCGCAATCAGTTCGTAGTAATTACCGGACTCAGCGGAAGTGGCAAGTCGTCACTGGCTTTTGATACCATTTATGCCGAAGGACAACGTCGTTATATGGAAACATTCGGCACTTATGCCCGACAGTTTGTGGGCAGCATGGAGCGCCCTGATGTAGAAAAGATATCCGGTTTAACTCCCGTTATTTCTATCGAACAAAAAACAACAAACAGAAACCCTCGCTCTACGGTAGGCACCACCACAGAAATATATGATTTCCTTCGTTTGCTATTTGCAAGAGCCGGAACGGCGTATTCTTACAATACTGGAAAAAAAATGGTGCGTTTCTCCGAAGAACAAATTATTGATGATATTCTGTTGAAATTTCTACATAAAAAAATTGCCATTCTCGCTCCTGTGGTACGTGGCAGAAAAGGCCATTACCGTGAGCTGTTTGAAGATATACGCAAGCAAGGGTATCTGCGTGTGCGGGTGGATGGCGTAACTCAGGAAATCCAAGCTAAAATGCAACTGGATCGCTACAAAATTCACGATGTGGAAGTGGTAATAGACCGCATAAAGGTGGATACTGAAGAAACATCCGGCAAAAAAACAGAAAGTTCTGTACAACGTCTTAGGCAGTCTGTAAATAAAGCGCTGAAAGAAGGAAAAGGCTTGTTGTTTATTGAAGATTTGGAAACAGGCAGCTTATCTACTTACTCCAAAACCTTAATGTGTTTGGAAACCGGTTTGTCTTATGAAGAACCTTCGCCAAATACATTTTCTTTCAATTCACCTTATGGCGCATGTCCAGAATGCAAAGGATTGGGCGTGATAAAAACGGCAGATTTAGAGAAAATTATTCCCGATGACAAAAAAACGATACGTGAAAAAGGCTTAGCACCACTTGGAGAATACCGCGATACTTACACCTATAAAATGGTGGAACATATCCTTAAAGAATTTAAAACCAATCTTGATACTCCCATCCACCAGCTTCCTAAAAATTGTTTGCAAACGCTGTTATATGGTTATGATAAAAGCATAAAAGTAGAAGCTCGTGATAATAAAGAACGCAAGTCAACTAATACACATTGGACGCTTAGCTATGAAGGTGTCGTACATTTAATCAATAAATCTTTTTTAGATAATTCCAGCGATGCACTGCGACATTGGGCAGAAAATTATGTGAGCGAAACAGACTGTACCACTTGCAATGGAACTCGATTAAAAAAAGAATCTTTATGGTTTAAATTGGGCGAAAAAAACATCAGTGAAATTTCCAATTACGACTTAAATGAATTGTTGGAATGGGTGAAAATATTGCCCCGACAACTTTCTAAAAATGAACAGGCTATTGCCAAAGATATTTTGAAAGAACTCGAAGACCGCATTGGTTTTTTGTTGGATGTAGGCTTGAATTATCTCAATCTGAACCGAGCAACCGGAACACTCTCCGGCGGTGAGTCACAGCGTATTCGATTAGCTTCGCAGATAGGTTCACAGCTGATGGGCATCACTTATATTTTAGATGAACCCAGCATTGGCTTACATCAGCGCGATAATCAACGGTTGATTTCTGCCCTGCGCAATCTCTCTGATATTGGCAATACAGTAATTGTGGTAGAACACGATAAAGACATCATGCTGGCTTCCGATTATATTTTGGATTTGGGCCCACGTGCCGGTGAACACGGAGGTGAAATCGTAGCTGCCGGAACGCCTAAAGATTTTCTGAAACAAAAAACGACCACAGCAAAATTCTTATCTCATGAATTGAATATTGAGATTCCGAAATCACGACGAAAAGGAAACGGTCATTTCTTAAAACTATTTGGTGCTTATGGAAATAATTTGAAAAATGTAAGCATCGAAATTCCTTTAGGGACTTTTACATGCATTACGGGTGTTTCTGGAAGCGGTAAATCTACCTTGATAAATGAAACGCTTTATCGCATTTTAAACCAGCATTTTTATCGCTCTCCATTTAACCCGATGCCCTATAAAAAAGTAGAAGGTCTGGAGTTCTTGGATAAGGTAATAGAAATAGATCAGTCGCCTATTGGCAGAACACCTCGCAGTAATCCGGCAACGTATATCAATGTTTTTGATAAAATCAGGGATTTATATGCGGCTCTGCCCGAATCAAAAATACGGGGATATAAAACAGGACGATTTTCATTTAATGTCATTGGCGGACGTTGTGAAGAATGTCAGGGCGGAGGCATGAAACTAATAGAAATGAATTTTTTGCCGGATGTGTATGTACAATGTCCGAAATGCTTAGGCAAACGATATAACCGCGAAACGCTGGAAGTAAAATACAAAGGCAAAAGTATTTATGATGTCTTGGAAATGCCCATTGAAGATGCAGTACATTTTTTTGAAAATATCCCGTCTGTTTACCGCAAATTGCAGACACTGGTAGATGTAGGGTTGGGCTATGTTCGTGTCGGGCAATCGGCTACTACGCTGAGTGGAGGCGAAGCGCAGCGTGTAAAATTATCGGAAGAATTGAGCAAGCGTGATACCGGAAAAACAATTTATATTTTGGATGAACCTACTACCGGCTTGCATTTTGAAGATATCCGGGTATTACTTCAGGTGTTGCAAAAATTGGTTGACAAAGGTAATACTGTTGTAGTTATAGAACACAATTTGGATGTCATAAAAGTGGCAGATTATCTGATAGACTTGGGACCGGAAGGGGGCAAGTTTGGCGGTGAGGTTGTAGCCGTAGGCACACCCGAGCAAGTAGCCAAAAATAAAAAAAGCATAACCGGACAATATCTGAAAGAAGAACTAAAATTGTGAATACCTTTGAAAAAAGTTAATCGGCATATTTTTTTGCAGATGGAATTTAACGGTTATAACAAATAACCATATACTTTAATAAAATTGAGTTTTCACTATTTTGCTGATGGTTGACAAGAAAGAATCTGTTGCACAATTTTTTAGCTGTTCAAGGTTTTATTAACTTTTCATTATTCACTATAGCAATAGACTATGATTCAATACATGTTTCATTCTGGAATACTGAAAGCAAAAATGATATATGGGTGGATGAAATTACGTTGAGTTCTTATTTTTTTGTACAAAAAAAGACCGCAATGTATGCGGTCGCTTTTTATTGTATCTCATATTATAACTCATTTTGCCCCAACTGTAATTTCTGTATTGGCATTTTTATGGTAAGCTAATTCAATAACTTTTAATGTTCTGAAATCTGAAGATTGATTTACTTTCATCCAGCCATAATGTGTCCCATCTGACAACCCCAATCTAAAGCCAATGTATTTGTCACCTGCTCCTGCAAACCCTACACTTGTATAGCCTGTGTAGGTATATCCTGTAAATCCATAATAATACCATGCAGAGGACGCTGCATTAATTTTTGCACCGGAATTTTGTGTTTTTAATACTTTTACAGTTTCACTGCCGAATGTAGCATTTTCCGTTAATAAGTCAGTATTTGTTCTTAAAGAATGTATATATCCATATCCATACGTAGAGTCATAATAAGCTCCACCGCCTGTATTTAATTTAAAGTCAAAAATACCATCAGAATTTATATCAATGGAATCTTCAACTCTGAGCTCACTTGCAGATCCGGTAGCAGTAAGGGTTTGGTTAATTGTTCTGTCAATAATGTTTTTTATCATTTGTCGAAGTCGTATCCTTGTCTTTCTTGCAAGCCATTGGTAGTACAGCAATCGAAACAGCAGCTAATGCTGTATAGTTTTTAATTTTCTTGTTCATATCGGTTTATTTTCGATAAAGATAAATTATTTTCATAAATAACGGATAAAATTTATTAAATATTTTTTCTGTAAGAGTGTCTAATGATAATATCTAAAAATTATGACTATATTTGTATTAAATAAGGTACGAGTACTGTGCTTTTATAAATCAATATTAAAAAATATAAATTTAATATATTATTTTATTATAAACAAAAGTAAAATTTGTCAGGTGTTTAAGTGCTTGTTTTGTTTAATGCTAATTGTCATCAAGTCGGATGTGTATGCACAACAATGTTTGGACAGCCTTAAAGAAAGGAGCATAATCATGCTTAAAAATGAGCATAGTATCAGGAAATTTGTTACAATTAAAAATAATAAATCAGATTTCATTTTATTGAGTGCAAAATCTGTAAAAACGAACGCCCAATATATCAATTCTTTTTATTCAAAATACATATGCATATGGAATGATAAGAAATTTATAAGAAATAAAAGATCTATTATTACTTGCGGAGTAATAGGCGGGATATTAACCATACCAACTTTGGCAATGGCTAAAAAACTAGACATAAGCGCAAGAGAGCCTTTAGGTTCACTGTTGGTTACTATGTCACTTGCGCCAATTGCAGGTGCTTTTGATATTACAGCAATAGGAATGGGTATAAAAAGAGCAGTAGTAATAAAGAAATCTAAGAAGAGACCTTTGTACTGTAATTTCTGAATAAACAAGTTAGTTATAACAGACTAATATTTGAAAAAATAATAAGCATGAATGAAAATTTGCTGGATGAAGATTTGCTATATCAAGAAACAGATGCCAGGTCTGTAACAGACTTAATAAACAACGGCTACGAGACCGATGTAACGGGATATATCAACAGAGGATTCAAGTTGTTTTTCAGAGACCCGGGTTCCTATATTGCATATCTTATCATCTATATTATTCTGGCAGTTGCTTTAGGATTAATTATGACTTTTATTCCTTTAGGGAACTTCCTTTCTAGTATAGTAATGATGCCATTGTTTATGGGAGCAATAATTGTAGCCAAAATGCTGGATAAAGGCGAGTCTTATTCATTTTCCAACTTTTTTGACGGCTATAAATATTTTGGTGAAATAGCCATTGCATCTTTGATAAGAATTGGTGTCGTGATACTCTTAGCTGTTGTATGTCTTATCCCGTTTGGGATGAAAGCTATTTTTAATTTAGCGAATTTTGAGGAAGTCATGCAGGACCCGATTACAATAATACAAACGCTGGCAATTCCTATCTTTATTCTAATTGCATTGTATATTATAATTTTCACCTTTTGGTTGTTTGGCTTTATGTTTATTGTTTTTCCGAAATTTAAAGCATGGCCGGCATTAGAGGCAAGCCGAAAGATAATATCAAAAAGATTTTTTAACTGGATGGGTTTTTGTATCTTATTAATACTGGTAAATTTTATGGGGATGCTCTTGTTTGGGATAGGATTGCTGATTACTATTCCGGCTTCAATATGTGCAATGTATCTGGCCTTTGATGAAGTATGTGGAGTAAATATAAGACCTTAGTTTACTATTTATTTAAGATAATTTTCTTTAGAAGTATTAATTCATCTATTAATCTGAGTTCGAGTTAAGGAAAATAATTGATTACACATTTTTCTTCAATTTAACAAGGTGGAGGTATTAAAAGAACATTGTTCGTTAATATAAGTCAACTACTTTTATTATTGAAACGCTTGTCCCGAACTCTGGTAAGTAATTATCACTAAGAAAATAAAAAGGCTACACAATCAGGTAGCCTTTTTTAAAAAATACAGCTATCTATTTGTTTTCCGCCATTTCCATATTATTTCCAGTATCTTTTGTGAAGATAAAATGGCTAAGTGCACTTCCAAGAACAAGGTCGTTGCCAATAAAAAAATACTGAGTATCCAACGTAAAATCAACATCAGTATAGCGCATGCAGATTTTACTTCCTTCAAGAGTAAATATGCCTTTCAATGATTTTAAAGTTTGATTGTCTTTACTCAGAAAAACATGCGAAAAAGTAAAATCAGCATTAAAAATGAATTGCTCCTTATCAGCAGATACAAAGATTTTACTTTCCGCAAAATCAACCGTTTTTGAGGCATTTGTAAAATTCCAAACTCCTGTAAGCGGGCTTTTGTTTTTGGGCTTGCTGCCTGCATAAGATATGCAAAGCATACTTGCAAGTGCAGCAGTTAATAATAAATTTTTCATAGTAGTTTGTTTTGTTATTATAAACTTACTATGTAAAACAGAAAAATGACGGATGAGTGATTAAATGGTCTTTTTTCTTTGTAAATGGTAAACTTTTATAAATATCCCTATTTCCAACTCCTAAAACAATAAGAGTATAACATGCAATTTCGTTAAGTTAGCCGGCTATATAAATAGTTGATTTTACATTATATCCTTCGCAAGGCGAATAAAAGGAGGTGGTTCTAAAAAAAATCAACTATGTTTTGATATGCAGCATTAAATCATCTTTTACTTAACGACATTAGTATAACATAATTTATCAGCGCAATCTGTCCATAGAACGCACTAACTTCTCATCTTTATTGATAGCCATTCTTGCAAGAAATAAAAATAATAATACGAGCAAAGGGAATACAGCCCCTATACCGAAAATGTAATTTTCAATACCGATATGTTGTGTAACGCCGAATATAAAAAGTCCGAGCAAAACAATACCAAAAAATATATCCAATAAGGCAATTTTTAATTGCAATTTTCTGTTGCCAAACAAGAAGATAGTCACCAAACTGGATAATGCTGTAATAATAGCGGTAATCATTATCGGCACTACCTGATAAATATGCCAAGTTTCTACACCCGTATCTCTTTTTATTTGACCGAAAGGAATAACAATAAATAAGACGGCTGAAAGAGCGGCCAAAAACAAATATACGGTTTGTATGCGTTGAATCATTTTCTCTGAAATTTAATAGGACAAAATTAAACTTTAACTCTCAATATCAAAAACGAAATCTTTGTATCTTCATCGTTTACAAGATGCGATATTTTCTCAAATTAGCTTATCACGGCAAAAATTATTGTGGCTGGCAGCGACAGGAAAATGCGATTTCGGTACAGCAAGTGCTGGAAGAAAAACTGCAATTAATCATTGGTTGTCCAACTGATATCACGGGCTGCGGGCGCACTGATGCCGGTGTTCATGCCCATCAGTATTTTGCCCATTTTGATGTACGTGATGTAATTGCCGATACGGAATTATTCATCTACAAGCTCAATGCACTTCTGCCTGAAAGTATTGCAGTTTATGCATGTTTTCCGGTGGCTGATGATATGCATGCACGTTTCTCTGCAATCAGCCGTTCATACAAATATTTTATGCATTATGGCAAAAACCCGTTCAGAGACGATTTTTCATTTTCACTACAAAACAAACGTCCCAATATCCATCTGATGAATCAATGCTGCCATGCATTAACAGGCGAATACGATTTTTCTACTTTTGAGAAAAAAGGTAGCGATAATAAAACTTCTGTCTGTAATCTGATGGATGCCGGTTTTACTTTAACGGAAGATGGTATAGTATTTTCGATTACTGCCAATCGGTTCTTGAGAAATATGGTACGCCGTATTACAGGTACCTTACTTATGGTGGGTTTAAATCAGCTTCATCACGATGAACTGATTACAATTGTAAAAAACCAACAAGCCTTAAATGTGAAAATTGCAGTTCCGGCAAAAGGTTTATTTTTGTGGGAAATTACTTATCCGGAATTTTAATAAAAGATGCCCACCAAAAATACACATTCTGAAGGTGACTGGAATACGCTCAAACGTGTAATTCGTTTGGCGATACCTTTCAAGTGGCTATTTGCATGGACATTTTTTTTGGGCATTGTCGTTGCTGTTGTTACTCCTCTTCGTCCCTATTTAATCCAGCTTACTGTAGATGATAATATTATTCGTATGCATGGAAAGGGCTTAACCACCATGTGCATAGTACTTATTGCAACATTAGTTGTTGAGTTTATCATAAAATATTTTTTTAGCTTGTACACTACTCAACTGGGGCAAAAAGTCATGCTGAAATTACGCACCGATTTATTCAGGCATGTACTTCATTTGCGTTTGCAGTATTTCGATAAGACACCAGTCGGTATTATTACTACACGCACTATTAATGACATTGAAGCCATCAACAATATTTTTTCTGAAGGATTGATTACCATAGTTGCTGATGTACTGACGCTCATTTTTGTGGTTTTGTTTATGCTCTATATCAATTGGAAAATTGCTTTGGTTTGCCTGACTACATTTCCTGTTGTTATCTTGGCTACTTACATTTTTAAAGAAAAAGTAAGGGTAAGTTTTAATGATGTGCGAGATAAGGTTTCCCTGCTCAATGCATTTGTGCAAGAGCATATTTCGGGCATGCGCACAGTTCAGATGTTTAATGCAGAAGAACGTGAGTATAAGAAATTTGAAGCATTAAATAATGAACATTACAAAGCTAATGATAAATCTGTGCTGTATTATTCTATATTTTTTCCGGTAGTAGAAGTCATACTGGCATTAGCCATATCCTTATTGATATGGTTTGGTTCGAGACAAGTAATGGCACACGTAGCTGGTATCGGTGTATTCACTTCCTTTATTCTGTATCTCAATATGGCTTTTCGCCCATTGC
The DNA here is from genome assembly GCA_964451125.1 of uncultured Chitinophagales bacterium. Taxonomy (GTDB): domain Bacteria; phylum Bacteroidota; class Bacteroidia; order Chitinophagales; family JADIYW01; genus JADJSS01. The sequence goes on along the minus strand of CAYVGM010000011.1, from coordinate 9,094 downwards.
GCATGCTCGCTGATAAGTTTAACACATTGCAAATGGGCATTATTGCCGCAGAGCGTGTGTTCAGGCTTATGGATATGGATGATAAGATTTCGGATAAAGGCACTATAGTGGCACGCGATATAAAAGGCGATATTGAATTTAAACAAGTTTGGTTTGCTTACAGTGATGACAATTATGTATTGAAAGATATTACCTTTACTGTAAATGCCGGAGAAACCTTAGCATTAGTAGGTGCGACAGGTTCCGGTAAATCATCAGTTATCAATATCCTCAATCGGTTTTATGAAATTAATAGAGGAGAAATTGCAATCGATGGAATTAACACGAAAGAATACAGACTAGAAAATCTGCGCTCATTAATTGGTACAGTATTGCAGGACGTTTTTTTATTTTCCGGCACTATTGCTGAAAATATTTCATTGAAAAACCCGATCATCAGCAGAGATGAAATAATAACTGCTTCCAAGCTGGTAGGTGCGCATGAATTTATCATGGAATTGCCCGGAGGATATGATTATAATGTGATGGAACGTGGAGCTACTTTGTCTGTGGGGCAACGTCAGTTAATCTCATTTATTCGCGCATTAATTTATAACCCGCATATTTTAGTCTTAGATGAGGCTACCTCATCAATAGATACCGAATCGGAAATTTTAATACAGCAGGCTATCGGGAAATTAGTAAAAGGCAGAACATCCATAATAATTGCCCATCGGCTTTCTACAATACAAAATGCAGATAAGATTATCTTGTTGGAGAAAGGTGTAATAAAAGAAAGTGGCACACATGAAGAATTACTCAAAATCGATAATGGTGCTTATAAGCATCTGTATGAAATGCAGTTTAACAGTCACCATCATTTCATATAAGTAACATATCCGAATGCAAAAGGAGCAAGTTTTATCTGATTGTTTTCAACTTTTATATCCCGTTTTTCAGTAACAGGAATATTGTTCATTTCAGGATGTTTGACTTCAAAAGCCGTTTTGGAAATTGCCGCATAAAGTTGTGTAGTTTCCAGTGCTGTGTAATTTGCATTCTTTATATTTTTATCAGCCAGAGTAACTGTAACAGGGTTTCCGCTTCTGTTTAGAAAATAGACTAAGGTCATTTTGGAGGATTTATCATAAAAGGATTTGACGATAATTCCCTCTTGCGGGTTTTTCTCAAAATTATCTTTTATTCTGACAGTCTCAGGCTGAAGGGTGGTGCTTAAATATTTAAAGGCATAATATTCTATGGTAGTTCTATTGTTGCCAATATTTTCCAAAGGTTTATTTTTACTGGGCCAGTCATTTACAAAGCCAACGATAGAATGCGCATTGGTGATTTCATATGGCGTATTGTCTCTGACATTGATATCCAACAGATTTAAAAACATTTCGTACACAAACAAACCTTGTAAGAATGTGCCTTCAAAGTTAGGATCTGCAATATTCCACTCTGTCATCCATATTTTCTTTGCAGATGTAAAAGTTGACTGATAGTACTTCTTGAATAGAAAGATTTTATTTACTTTTTCAGGTCCGATAAACGCCATATTTTTAGTAAAAGATTCTTCCAGTGTTTTACTTTCTTTAGTACAAGGATTGCATGCAGTATATTCATGTACCACTACGGCATCATAAAAATTTACCTTATTGAGTTCATTATCCCAAGCCCGCATAAACTGAGCTCGTTGAGATTTATCAGTTTCTGCTACAGGTATGGAACCAATCACTGCAATTTTCAAGTCCGGATATTTTAACTTAATCGCATTTGCAGTTGCTTGGATAGTATTGATATAAGTTTTAGCATCAGGGAATTTTTTACGATATTCTTCTCCAGAAAATTCATTTCCAAGCTCTACGCCCAGCAGGTTCACATTGTTTTTCTTTAGCACGTCTATCACTTGTAACACTTCTTCAGGTGTAGCTGTTAATACATTGGCACAAAAAATACCGTTTGCATTTACATCTCTGGTGAGTCGAAGATAGTTTTGTAAAATATTTTCATCTCGCTTGCTTTGTTGATTATATAAACTATACAAAGCGGGGTGAATTTCCAAAAATTTAAAGCCATATGCTGGAGCATCAGGGTGATAGTAATTGCCTACTGTACCTCCCGGAAAACGAAGATTATCCGGATGCATAGCTCTTAAAAGCTGGACAAACCCCGAGTCTTTATCCAGTTCTTTTACAAATGCGAAGCCGATGTTTAGTCCGAAGATGTGTTTATTAATTGGAGAAAGACTAGCCTCTGACAAAGAAGTAGTTATTGAAATTGATAATGATGTTTTATTATTTTCTGGCTCTACTGAATTGCCATTAACAGCATCTTTCGAATTGTTATTTCCGGCATGCTGCATGCATGAAGGCGAACCTAATGTTGATATTATTATAATTATTAAATTTATAAAAATTAATTTCATATATTTACATTTAACTTCGGATGTGTTTTCCAATAAAACCGTTCTTTTACTCTAAAATATTCTACAATGATTACGAATATCATTAATGAATTCGGATTGTAATAAAACATGCCGGTAAACATACTTTGAATGACAACTGTAAGGCAACCTAAAATACCGGTATTGAATAAGATATCGTATCGATAATGCTTTACTTTAAAAAATACATAAATAGGATGAAGTAGTAAAAGATGAAGTAAAATCGTGCCTACTATACCATTTGCTAAAACACATCCTACTATACCAGTATCGGAAAGTATTACCTCTCCTACATATCTGTACATATCTTCCTTTTTTGGTGTTCCAATACCAAAGAAAATTTGACCGGGATGCTTGACCAGATAATCATAAATATGGCCAAATTCAATCCAGCGCATATCAGCAGAACCTTCCCCTGTATTTTTACCCATGAAGAACTCAAAAAATTTCATATACATGTCAGCAGTAAAAGCTACAATGCGGGGATCTATCCAGTATGCTATACCAAACATAATAACAGCCAATAGGATAATCAACAACGTTTTTTTAATTAGCTGATGCCACTTTAAAATAATTATACTATATATCATTAACGGCACAATTTCAGCTATTAACTCAGAACGCCCTTTGTCAATAAATAACTGATAGGCTATTAAAATAAACCAACAAAGAAGACCAAAGAAGCTATTTTTTAATATGTAAGATAAATAGTAATAGATAATACCAAAATATAAGAATGAGGATGAAAACCGGAAAATATATCCTCCTTTGGATGGATTAAAGCCTACCAGGCCTTCTTCGAGCGAGTCTTTATATAGCGCTGGGTTTTGAGTGAGTGAGATATACATATACAAAAACATACTAAACCAGCATAGTAATATATTTCCATAAATATATTCTTTTACCGTCAGTTTCTTTGTTCTGAGTAAGTAATATGTAAAACTGGTGAGTACAATATACATTCTTGAAGATAGAACCATCAACATCTTTTTTATGGATATACCCAAAGTGATGTAGGACATCAGCCCATTGTATATTGGAAAGAAAAATGTAATAAGTACAAGTACATCTATGATATTTAATTCCAACCGAACTAATATCTTATTATAGTAGTACACTCCGGTAATAATAAATACAAATGGCAGTATCAAAACTACAATAGCTCCGATACTGGCATTCATAGATTTAAACTGAAGCAATACATTACTGCTGAAAATCAAACTGTATAAAAAAAACAAAAATACTTTTACCTCAAACAAAGGTTCTTCTTTAGTGTAAAGTGTTTGATAAGCAAAAGTTTTCATTTTTTCTTAACTAATAAATTTATATTCTCATCCACGATAATGGGCAAATATCCGTAAGTTTCCGGATGTTTCATGATACCCACCATTAAACTATCGCGCGAAACTCTGTTAAATAATCTAAATGTATTGCTTACGTAAACAAGATCAATCTTATTCCTTATGATATGATTAGATGGCAAAATCGAAGTGTCAGAAAGAAATGCTGAATTATAATCAGTAAAATTTGTGGGCAACATTGTGCTCACATAACCATCAACATCAAATATTCGGATGCTGTCTTTATGTGTAAACTCTTTTTTTATAAGATTTATAGCTTTAAGGTTTGATTGATTACCATTTGAAACTGGCAATGAAAAATACTTGAAGTCTTCACTCTCTGGTGTCACAAAGAACCATACTACACCAAGTACTACGTATTTTGAATAGCTGTCTTGCTGCTCTAAACTTATTGAAGAAATCATCAAACTAATCAGTATCATCAAAAATGGAACTTGCAGGAGTATATAATGAGTTCTGGGATATGCATAAATGCACACAATAACTGATGACATAAACAAAATCATGAGTACAAATAAACTCCAAAGATTGTTTATCAGATGTGAGTAAAAATTATATTTAATTGAATATGCTTTGCTATTTAAAGAAAAATAGATAATAAAAATAAATATGGCAATCATAAATGACAACCAATGGAAATCTTTGGTAAATGCTGGAATAAAAAAATTAACTATCATCTTGCCAGAAATAAAACAATAATCTCTAAGATTTAGGACTAAATGGTGTCCTATTTTATCAGGATATGCAGTAAATAATTCGCTAAAGTGATTTGCATCCACCATATTTCCAAATTGCGACTTATCAATATCCATAAATTCAAGCCAGAATACATTCTTCAGTTGATGCTCTTCAGAATATCTCCACGCATAGTGTTGCAAAAATACCTTTATGCCCCTTTGCGTATCGCCACTGTTAAGAGGCGTACCAATTTTAGATGATACAAGAAAGACGGTTATGGTCAGTAAACCAGCATAAATAATTTCTCTTTTTTGTAATTGCTTTATCCGAAATATTAAAAAAATTACGGCAACTCCATAAAGCAGCAAAAATGGGAAAAACATTTCCGGACGGGCATAAGTAGCAATAAAAAATGCGGCAGACCAAATGAGTATCTTTTCTAATAGGGTTTGATGAAATTTGGCAATTAGTATCCCGCTGAGTATGACAATTATTACAAAGTGGGAAATATGTGGCCATACAGGCAAGTTGAGATAGGACGACATGAAAAACATGGCGAAGATAAATGCCAGTATTCGTTGCGTACCCATCGACAACATGACTAGATATAACAGGATGGAAACCAACAAAGAAGTCAGCTTAAAATTAAAATAATAGAGGGATACATTTTCATGCACGAAAAAAGATACGAGCTTATACCATAAAGAATATGCGGGTCCCCACGTTTTTGGAATAACAGCAAACAAGGCTAATCCCCTTTTCATATAAAGTGCTTCATCCCAAAATATGACATCCATATATTTTGATAGGTTCCAGGAAACTTTTATCCCAATTACACACAATATCAAAATGCTTAAAATAGTATATCCATCGAAACGGAGAGCATTCTTTTCGCTGATATGTTTCAGTCTGGCAAACACCGGACTAAGATACTTCTTTCTAAACTTATTTTAAGAAATCGGGTATATGAAATCGGAAATAAAGTCTATATATAATTTTTTATCCTAAAAATCACTTTTTTTGACATTGAATACACCTAATTAAGTGCATTTTTAAACTAAATTTTACGTACAAATGTAATAATTAAGAAAAAAAGGCTATCTTTGCAAACTCAAAATTAAAAATATGGCACATCATAAATCGGCTCAAAAAAGAATCAGACAAACCGCTAAACGCAGATTGGAAAACCGTTATTACGGAAAAACTGCACGTAATGCAGTTCGCAAGTTCTTAGCCACTAAAGATAGCGCTGAAGCTCAAAAACTAATGCCAACCGTTATTTCTATGGTAGATAAATTAGCCAAAAGAAACCAGATACATAAAAACAAAGCCGGCAATATCAAATCTGAAATCATGATTCACATGAATCATTTGAAAAAATAATTCCAACTTTTTTATGGAAAATTGACAAAAGGTGTATCTATATGGTACACCTTTTTTTGTTCGCATGTATTCTCAGGAAAAATTCTCTATAAAGCAATGGGCGGAAGACGACCGACCCCGTGAAAAATTAGTACTAAAAGGAAAGCACACACTTTCCGATGCAGAATTATTAGCGATTATACTTGGTTCAGGCAGCGTAGAATTAAGTGCCCTTGACTTGGCTAAACGCATTCTTTCATCTGTCAACAACGATTTATATCACTTGGGAAAATTAACCTTAACCGACCTGAAATCATTTAAAGGCATTGGAGAAGCTAAGGCTGTTTCCATATTGGCTGCACTCGAATTAGGAAAACGAAGGAAATTTGCAGAAAAAAGTGAATCGTCAAAAATTATCAGCAGTAATGATGTTTTTGATGTCATGAAACAGGATATTGCTGATTTGAAACATGAGGAATTTTGGATACTTTGCCTCAGACAAAATAATACGCTCATTGCTAAACATAAAATCAGTATGGGTGGGGTAAGCAGAACTATCGTTGATCCAAAACTCGTTTTTAATCTAGCACTAAAGGATTTGGCATCATCCATTGTAATTTGTCATAATCATCCATCTGGCAATCTGAAACCCAGCGAACTTGACATCCAACTAACAAAAAACATACATACCAATGCCCGATTACTGGAAATTGCACTACTTGATCATGTCATAGTGACAGAAAATGGGTATTATAGTTTTAGAGACAATAATCAGCTCTGAGAAAAGCTATTTATCTTCTTTAAAATTTGTAACCCAATGTTACAAAAACTGCAGGCTTGGATATGGAAAGTTTTGCTTCCGGAGCCGAACTTAGCCAAAAGCTGCTGTCTATCGTATAAGGAATATACATTTCTTTTGTTTGAGTTTGTACAAAAGTAGCATCTACAAAGAAGTGGTTTCCTCTATAGCCCAAACCTCCGCTATAGGTAAGTGCATACGTTTTAAATGCTGTAGGTTGAGCTGCTTTGTCGAATGGAGTAGAACGGTATTGGAAACCTGCTCTGATTCTGAATTTTTGTATCTTAAATTCTGTTCCAACTTTCAGGGTGTGAGTCAGTCCGTATTTATTTTTTATGTTTGAATTGACAAAGTTTTCGTAGGCAATATCAGCAGCTGCGCTTGATTTGAAATTGAATTTGGAGTTGGAAACATCTGACAACTCGTATTCTGTTGCAACGAATCCGTATTTGTGAACATAAGAAACGCCTAAGCCCATTTTCCAGGGTTGTCTGTAGCGGTATTTAAATTCACCATCAGGCGAATCTGCTGTCAGAATTACACTTAAACTGTCATAATCTGCTTCCATGTGCGAATAAAATCTGTCTTTCATGAAGATCAATCCGGGTGTTTGTACCGATAATGCAATTTTTAGATTACTGATTGGCGAATAAATAACACCGGCTTTCAGATTAAATCCTGTTCCGGTGGTTTTTAGTCTGTTTTCTACTGAAAATGAAGTAAGATGCGCAGCATAATTACTGTCATCCTTTTCAGTCAGAATCATATTTTCACTGTAACTCACAAAAGGAATTCCCAAAGAAAGCCCAAGCATTAATTTATCTTTGAATTCACTAGCAATACCTATCGCCGCTTCATCCATGCCACCCGTGCGGTTTATCTGGATAGATTGTGTCATATTTCCATTATTGGTAGCCGTATACGTGTTGCCCAAAGTATCAATAGTTATTAAACCCAAAGCAAAAGCCAAACTGGCATCAAACGGATATTGGGTAACCGCTGATATGGAATCTGTAATCACGGATCTGTCATTCAGTTTTTCCCAATATGCATTTAAAATACTGTTGTCCGCATTATAGCCCGACATGAAATATTTTTCATTATAATTTGCCATTCTGGAGATATCAATGGCAAAAGTAGGTTTGCTCCATTTCTTTTTATTTTCTTTATCTGCACTACGCTTTCCAAATACAATTCCTGCACTTCCCAACTGAAATTTTATCTTATTCTGTGAAATCTTATTGTTTAGAAATTCGCTGTTTGATTTATAAAAAGATACACCTGGCGTTACAGAAATCTCGGTTGCTGAATACTTTGCTAAGCCGGCAGGATTAGTGTGTACATTGCTGATATCTGCTCCCACACTTGACATGGTATTGCCTACGCTGATATTACGTGCTGTTCCCTGAAAGTTTGTTAATGAATAACGCAAGGCATCAATATCTGTTTGGGCATGCAAGAGGCAAACAACACTCATTAATAATCCGAGGAAGACTACATTTTTTTTCATGGTTGTATGGACATTAAGTTTATTTAGGGCGGCTTCCTGTTTTTACTCCGCTGCTATTGGAATTATTATTGGATGGACTGCTATTCCAGCCACTGTTAGAAGTATTATTAGATGGTGTGTTATTCCATCCATTATTGCCACTATTGGAATTATTCGTTTTAGATGGAGAATTATTCCAATTATTGTTGTTCGTGTTATTATTATTGTTTCTCGGTGAATTTTGATACACATCCGGTTTGCCCGTGTTCTGGTTTTTAGGTGCATCCCATTGTTTATTGGGTTTAGTGTAAGAATTATTCGTGTTAGACGGTTGATTAGGCTGTGTGTATCCGTTTGTATTTTGACCGGTGTTATTATTATTGTTGAAATTGTGATTATTGGTATTGTTATAAGTGGTATGGCGTGGTGTGTAAGTTGTGTTTTTAGGATTATGAATACTGCCATTATCATACCAGTTGTTGTTATAACCGCTATATCCGTAATGGTTGTAATTATTGTAATAATTATTGCCCCATCCCCAATTATTTCCGCATACCGGAGAGTTCCAGCCCCATGAATTCCATGAGTTCCAGCTATTCCAAGAATTGCCCCAATAATTATTTCCGTAACCATAATTCCAGCTATTCCAAGAATAGTAGGGATTGTTCCACGAATTGTTCCACCAAGAAGAGTAGCCCGGATTTATTATAATGATTTGAGTAGACGGCATCCACCAGCTTGGAGCAAATGAATTATACCAACCCCAAGATGAGGCTGAATAACTATTATAATTGTAATACGGGTCATACCAGTTATTGATGCAATTATTCCAGCTCAAATTGAAACGCACATTCGGGTTATGAAAACGCTGAATGCGCTCGGAATAAGTCATGGCATAGTTATCTTCATCATAATCATACTGGCTGTTGCGTTGGTTTGTGCTTGTATAATCTGAAGACTCTTCACCATAGTAGGGG
>CAYVGM010000010.1:0-23182 GCA_964451125.1 uncultured Chitinophagales bacterium | reverse complement strand
TTAAAAATAAATCGCGCGGTATTTTTTTGTCTTTTTCCCATTGATTGGCAAAAGGTATTATTTCTTTTTCCACAAATTTTCGGACACTGTCTCTGAATAATTCGTGTTCTTCTGTAAAATATTGTGATTTCATACGATTATAAAAATAGAGAAATAAAAAGAAATTTTTATTATTCATAACATATAAAGGAGATATTCTCGTGAAAAGATTAAGGTATTAATGTTTATTTTTTACTTTATTTTGAGCATCTTTGAAGTTGTTTTCCAGTATTTGATTTTTTAAATTTTAATGAGCTTAAATTCACCATTTTTATCAATAGTAATTCCTACTTATAATATCTGTGAAGTAACTTATTTGCAGTTTCTAAATGAAATTTCTTACCAGTGTAGTCAACATGCATATCTGGCAGAAATAATTATTGTAGATGATGCCAGCAACAATATTGAAAAATTAGAATGCACACTCCAAAGTCTTGAATTTAAAGACACAGTTAAGCTTTTTAAATTGAAGTCAAATAAAGGTCAAGACTATACAACTGCATTTGGTATTTTACATTCAACTGCACCAATTATAATAACTATTGATGATGATGCTGAATATTTGGCAAGCGATATTCCAAAAATGATAAACGCGATGAATGAATTACAGGCAGATTTAATTTACGGCATAAGAAGTTCTGAAAAAAAGAATTTAATAAGAAAATTAAGCAGCAAGCTTTTTTACTATATATTGAAATATTTTGGATATGAACGAGTGTCAAGCTTTCGTTGTTTAAAGGCTGAATATAAAAATATTATAGATGAGCATATAAATGATCAGTACTTTATACTGGATAAAGTTTTATTTAATCAAGTAAAAAATATTAAAAGTATCATAGTCGACTTTAATCCTCTTCCAGGTAGCCGCTATACCGTATTTAAACTATTTAAGCGTGCTTTTGATTTCGTTCGTTATCAATCTGAAAATAAGTAACTTTAATACTTCAGCAAAAAAAATAAACATGCAGTTTTCACAATTTGAGTCTGAAATTTTTAATCTGAATGTATACAGAGATTCTACCTGGATTTCAGATAAAACAACTCAAGAAATTAATGATTTTATAGATGAGCAAAAGATAAACATAATACGATTTAACATAGACTCAAGAGATAAAAAATCGTTGAAAAATATATATTCATTAAACTATAAAATATATTATATAGGTTCCACTCTGAATTTAAAAAAAGACACCAGGACTATAGAAACTTTTAATAATTTTTACAGCACTGAATTAATAGATTCAATAAATACGGATCAGGAATTAATTATAAACATCATAAATGAAATATTTGGAAGTTTAAGCCTGGGATATGCAAATCTTGCTAATGTAAATAACAAAATAACGTTGAACGAAGAGCATCGTGCAATTTCTAATTATATATTGAGTTTTCTAAGTGCAAATAACGCGGGCATACAATTATTAAAGAATATCAATAACAATGAAATTATAGGGATGTCTACATATTCCATAAAGGACAATCAGATTTACAGAGACTATGCCGGTATCACACCTGCATACAGATCTGCTAACTATTATGATCAACTTATCGTAGATATGATTCGTTATAATTATGTAAATAATATAGAATCTATTTGTTATGGAGTACGCAGTGCCAACTACTATCTTATAAATAAATATATTGCTACGCATTCCATTTTAGAGTCCATAAATAATGTTTTTGTCTTACTAAATTTATAAGAAATCAATTTACAGATTGATATAGATTGTAATATTTATTTGCTTTTGGAATATCGTGTTTGTTACTGTAATAGTTAGAAAGTTGAATTAATAGCTGCGGATTGCGATTTCCAAGTTCAATCGCTTTTTCAAAATATATAACGGCAGAGTCATCTCTCAATCGTTTTGAAAAGTAAACACCTAAATTCATATAAGGAATCTCCAATTCCGGATATTTAGCAAGATATTCTGTATTTAATTTATAAACATTGTCTAAATCATTTTCCTTGTTAGCTATTTGAGTCAGATAATAATAAACAATTGAATCCTGTTTATTTTGTCGATATATTCTTTCAAGATAATACTTGGCACTATCCATTTTATTTTTTTCAAAATAGTATTGACCCATATTAAGATTAGCGTCTTTATAGAGTGAGTCTATTATCAAAGCATTTTTCAGATGTAGTACAGCTTTATTCTCATCATGTAATCTAAAATAATATAACTTGGCTACCTCATAATCAAATACCGGATAGGTTGGAAATAGTCTAATTGTTTTATTATAATAGAAAGCAGATTCTTTGTAAAAGCGGAGTGCTGCAGTTGAATCTTCTGACTTGTTTGCTGCAGATAGTAAATTCTTGGCAAGAATGTAATTGGCCATTACAGAATTTTTAAGAAAGGGGATGTCCTTTCGCATCAATGTAAGATTGTCTTTCCAGTATATATTTCTTTTGACTGTTAAAAACCCAAATGTAATGCTACATAAACTTATAAAAAAAGGTATAAGCTTTAATTTCTTAACAATTGCACTCCCTTTTGACAATGTATACAGGCTAATAGCAAATGCGCCTATAAACCAAAAGCTACTCACAAACTGAGCTCTCTCCGAGTACATGCCGGCATATAAAAAGGGATAATTTCCATATAGTACAAGACAACCCAAATATGCTAAAATAAATACTCCGGTAAGCTTTTTTCTTAAAAGTAAAACCACACCAAATACAAGCAAAAATAAATGTAGCAATATGGACAGTACGGTTATCAATAAACTATTGGCCGGAAATAAATTAAATCCATAATAAAAGCGAAGTGGATTGGGAATGAACAGCATTTTTATATGATAAATAAGCACTGTGAATACTGTTGAAATAAATGTACTGAAGCCATGTGGAGCAGCTAATGAATTTTCAAATACAAAAATTTCTCGTGTAGTATTTGAATAATTAAATTTGATAATGAATACAACAAATAAGACAGATAATATGATGAAAATAATATTGTATCTGTTTTTTAATTGATTGAAGTAAACTAATAGCAGTAAATAAAATCCCCAGAAGACTAATCCGGTTAATTTAGATAGCACAGAAAGCATAAAAAAAACAAGAGCGAAGATTTTATAACTAACTTTCTCAGGTGATGATATATTTTTAAATGAGTAGATTAAAAATAAAAATCCGAAAATAAGGGAAAACATTTCATCTCTGTTTTTTAAAGAAGCCACCACTTCGGTATGCAATGGATGTACTGCATACAATAATACAATAATTAACGGTAAATATCTGTTTACTTTTTGGAGTTGAAGCGTCCGAGTTAAGAAAATATACAACACCAGCAAGCATAAACTGTAAAGCAGCACATTTATAAAATGACTCACATGCGGATGCTCACCAAATAATTGATATTCTATAGCAAAAGAAGTAAGTACGATGGGACGATAATCCAGTTTAATCTTATTTTGTACACCGTATTGTTGAGTTAAGATTTCAGGAATACCGGCAAATCCTTTTTGAACCGATGCATTTTCTGTAACTACATAGCCATCATCCAAGCTGTATCCATTCGGAATTGTATTGCCATAAAGTATAAATGACAGCAATAGAAAATAGAGATAAATAAACTTTGTATTTTGGGTAAAATTCATCAAAAACCTACTTTAGTTCGCACAAATATACAGTTATGAGCAGATATTCTGTCGAATTGAAAAAAAGACAGTTTTTTTTACTCCCATCAAGAATTAACTTTTTGTCTACGTTTTTTTTTGAGATATTTGCCGTTAAATAAAATGTATGAGAAAAATACTACTTCTTATTACCTGCATTCTACTTTGTAATTGGTCAGTAAATGCACAAAGTGCAAAATACGATTCACTTATAGTAAAATTATCCAATAAAATAAAAGCGTCTCAAGCATATTTTGATTTCCGCTTATATCCAGAAATTACATTTATGCGCAATGAATACAAAGACACCATTTTATCTAAACAAAGTGATTTTGCATTTATTTCTAAATTAAATGATATTTATTACAAACGATTCTATCCTTTGAGAAGATTGTTAGATACAACATTTATAATTACAGAAGATTGTTTGGAAGAGCAGGAAATTACGAAAGATTTGAAAATGTATCGACTTTCTTATTACGGATACAACCCCAACTGGGCACTGCCACCCGACTATTTTGAGCAATTACAATACGAAGCCTCAAAAGATGAAGCACTCGCACCTTATTATGCATTACAAACCATTTATTTTTTAAAAAAATATAGAAATAACAGTCTTTCGGTTTCAGAAAAAGCAGCAATGAATGCCATAGAGCAAAAGTATGAAAATCAACTATATACTCGTTTTGTAGAAAATAAACCTTGGGGCTTCTATAAAATTCTGTCAGTTAAAGTACTAAAATTGAATAATTATCAGGCAGTTAAAAACATAGATTTATCAGAACCTGTTGATTATTACATGAAAAATGGATTGATTACAACCAATATTTTGGATGTTCCGCCATTTGAAACAGATACCAACGACAAATTCTTAGTCATGAATATTGGCATAGATAAAGTTAGGCAAATTAATGCCATAAACCTCCTGTGGATAATTTTGAATGAAAAAAATCGTTAAAAAGTATTTGAGATTTGAAAATTATTGTTAATTTCACCCATTGAAGTAAATTAAACGTTAATAAAGTTTAATTTTTTTAATAACATACAATATTGGATTTTTGTAAAATGTAATCTTTTTTATATGAAAAAACTCGAGATCTTTAAAACCATTAAACAAAACAAAAACCGGATTTTGTTTTTTATTTTACTTTTTTTGTCCATGACTTGGCAAAACAAGTTACAAGCCCAGCAGTTTGTAAATATTACAGTTACCTGGATAGGTGGAACAAATAACATTGGGAACTGTAATGATCAAGCAGTTGCTTGTGATTTATCTAATCCATTCAATTCTCAGCCGGACCCGCGTTGGTGGGTATCAGCAAAATTGTTAACGGATCCTACTTACCCTCCTGCTCAGTTAGAAGCAAGAGATGATGTGGGAAATGGTTTTTATAGCTGGAATCATCCTTTGTTCTCAGCAAATAATGTATGTGCTTCTACTTTTTTGGTAAATGGCTATACTTTTGAAGACGATTGCGGAGATCCGAATCAATATGAACCCATTTGTGGCGTTTTTCAAGAAGACGATAATCTTTATTTAGGAATTACACCCATTAATTTCTTAACTTATTCAGCAGGAGTTAACCATGATATTGATGTGGCAATGGGTGATGTTTCGTCCCGTATCCGCTTTAATTATACAATAGCCGGACCCGGTGCTCCTTCTGTTAATGATATTTCTCCATTTGTTTGTTATGGAGCTCGCGCAATTTTGCAAGTTACTTCAGGTTTAACAAGCCCATCAAACTCATTTTTATGGTATTCAAACCCTGGCTTGACAACATTAGCCGGTATAGGTTCTACTTTTATTACACCTCCAATTACAAGTGTTAAAGATTATTGGGTAGTTGAAGGTTCTCTATTAGGTTGTAAAGGTGCTGCAACTCGAGTTACAGTTCGCCCTTATGCTCAAATTTCAAACCCTACTTTTTCAGTTTCTCCTTCACCATATTGTAATGGTCAGGAAATTACCATCACTGGCGTATCTACCGATGCTAATTCTGATGGCAGATTTAACTGGTATGCCAATACAAATGGTAGTGCCGGAACAGACTTATTATTTATAGGTAATCCGTTCCACTATACAGTGAATGGAGCTACTACTATATATGTAACAGAAGAAATAAGCGGTTGCGAAAGTTCACCGATTGCTGTGAATATTGCACCGCAAAATACTCCACCAACACCTACAGGTTCTGCCACAGGTGTTGCATGTGCAGGTGGTACTGCTACTTTAACTGCTACTTATGCAGGTGCGCCACTTCCGGGTGTTACCATTCAATGGTTTGCAGATGCATCTGGCACAACACTGGCCGGTACAGGTTCTCCGTTTACAGTGGGAGTTACAGGTGCTCAAACATTTTATGTGAGAACAACAAACGGTTCTTGCTCAAGTCCTCTGGTTCCAGTTCCCGTAACTGTTGGACCTCAATCACTTATTCCTGACATTTCTGATTTAACAATTTGCACAGGTACTAGCGCAGTATTATCTGGTGCTGGTACAAGTGGCGAATGGTCAACAGACGAAACTTTTGTAAATATAGTTGGAACTGGCGATTCTTATACAACTCCTGTTTTAACACAAACTACTACCTTTTATGTTAGAACTAATGATGGTACTAATTGCCCTAGCGATGTAGCACCTGTAACGGTAAATGTATTATCTGCTTCAGGTAGCCCAACTCCAATATCAACTACTACATGTAATGGTAGTTCTGCTACTATACGTATAGCTACAGTGAATAATGGCATGTTAGTTTTACAAACTACTGCTGGTGCAGGTTTAGATAGTACTAATGTTACTACAGCCCCTACAACAGTCTCGGTTGTAGTACCGGCAAGCAGTTTACCCGGACCAGGTACTTATACTTTCCAGGTTATTCAACGAGGAGGAACAGGTTGCTTAGCTTCACCGGTTCCTGTTGTTGTAACTGTTAATGCAATTCCATCTGCTCCAACTGGTGCAAGTACTTATAATATATGCAGAGGCAGCATTAACGGCAGAGACCCGGTTGATGTGTTTACGATGAGTGCTACAGGAGCACCAGGTGCCACAGTAGCTTGGTATTCAGATTCTTTAGGTACTGCTGCTCCAATGCAGGAAGGTTCTACTTTTGTTCGTCCTACACTAGTAACACCGGGTACTTATACTTTTTGGGTTGGTCAAACATTAAATGGATGTCAATCTCCGAAACGTAGAGTTACTTTAACTGTATTTCCAACTCCATCTACAATAAATGTAACTCCGTATTTACAACAAGTTTGTTTCGGTGGAAGTGCTCAAATGACAGTTGATACAACCGGAAGAAACTCAAGTACAATCTTTTGGACTATAGATCCTTCAGTATTTGCACCTGGAAATATATTTACAGGAAGTGCAAGTTATCCTGTATTTAATTCTCCGGCTGTATATAATACACAAACTTTCTATTTTATTGAAAGAAATCAATTTGGTTGCTACTCTCGACCGGAAAATTATGGAGTTGGAGTTGCTGTACCTCAACAACCTAATGTTGTGAATGCAACTGCTGATCCTGCTTGTGCAGGTGATTCTATAACTGTACGTATAGCTCATTGGAATTATACCGGTCTCGTTCAAATAATTGATTATTTGGGTAATCCATACTATATTGATTTATTTGACCATACTGGAGATGATTCAGGTATTACAACAATTAATTTGCCACCTATTTCCACTCCGGGACATTGGTCTTATGCAGTTCAGGAATATGATGACAATGGTAATCCTTGTTCTATTTGGTCAAGTTTTATTGTTGAAGTAAATGCAGTTCCTGGTGCTCCAATGGCTACCAATGCTCAGATATGCCAAGGACAGTCTGTTACTTTAACAGCAATGGGTGATCCAGGAAACACTATATCATGGTATGATTCTGATGATTTCTCTAAAGAAGTTCAGGTTGGTGCTCAATATAATGCTGGTATCTTATTAGCTACAGATACATTCTATGTGAAACAATCGAATGGAAATTGTCAAAGTCCTGCTACTATGGTAGTGGTTACTGTTAATCCGGCTTTAGTTGCTCCGTCTGTTAGAGACACAACAATTTGTGCTGGTAATACTGTTACTTTATCTGGTGCAGGGGCAACTACACAATGGTCAACTGATCCATTATTTGTAAATATCGTTGCTACTGGCGCTTCCTTTACTACACCGGAATTAGCACAAACAACAACATACTATATCAGAAATTTTGTTGCAGGTCAATGTCCAAGTGCTACAGACTTGGTTACGGTTAACGTAAATATTAGTCAAGCTCCTACCGGAACTACAGGATATGCAATATGTCAAGGACAAACAGCACCTGCAGGTGCCGGTTTAACTGGAAATTGCCCATCAGGTTCTTCTTTGGTAACCAATACAGTTACTGTAAATAGTGTAGGAACTCCTATTACAATAGGCCCTGCTTCAGGAGTAGGGGGTAATGCAACGTTCAACGTATCAGGCTTACCGGCTGGAGCTTCTGTAACAAATGTAGTTTTGAATACAAATATGTATCACACATATTCAGCAGATATTGATATGTTCTTAACTTCACCGGCTGCTACAACTAGAGAGGTGATAAGTGATGATGCTGGTGGTTCTAATTTAGGTACTGCATCAGGTACAGCTCCTGGTTTATATACTTGGACAGATGCTGCTGCAACAACTATTCCTACAGCTACTGATGTTCCTGTTGGTTCTTACAAACCTATGCAGGCATTTGCTGCGTTTAATGGTCAAAATCCAAACGGAACTTGGACTTTAAGTGCATTCGATGACTTAGGCGGTGATGGCGGTGCTTTAACATCTGCTTCTTTAGCTATTACTTATTCAGCAGTAGTTTCTGCTCCGAATTCTATTACATGGTGGAATCAACAAAGCGCTGGTACTCAGGTAGGTAGCGGTTCTCCATTCTTACCAGCAAACTATGCTACATTAGCACCAGGTAACTATACCTATTGGGCTGAATGTGAAGCAAATTCTTGTATACGCGTACCGGTAGTATTAACAATAGTTGACACTCCGACTGCACCAATTGCATTACCGGATACGATTTGTTCAGGTCAATCCACTACACTTTCTGCAAGTGGTTTAGCAGGTGCAACATTTACCTGGTATGATTCACCAAATTTAGATCATGCCATCCAAGTGGGTGCATTATATACAACGCCAACGTTAAGCGCAACAACAACATATTGGGTTACGCAAAAAGTAGGTACTTGTGAAAGCCATGCAACTCCTGTTCAAGTAGTAGTTAATCCATTGCCAATATTGCCATTTGGAATTGAAGATTATACCATTTGTTTAGGTCAGACAATTCCTGCCGGAGAAGGCATGGAAGCCAATTGCGAAGGCGTAACGGGACCAACTATTCAGACAGTTTCGATTCCTGGTGTGGCTAGTGGTACTTTAGGTGGTTTACCAATCTTAATCGGACCAGATGAAGGTGAAAACGGTGGTACTCTCTCTTTTGATGCTTCAGCATTACCTGTAGGGGCTACAATAACAGGAGTAACAGTAAGTGTTGATATTGCACATACTTATACTGCTGATGTAAACCTTGATTTAACTTCACCCAATGCCACTACTGTTAATCTTTTAAATCCGGTATGGAATGTAGATTTAAGCAGTAATTTAGGAGTTGGAGGAATTACCCCTCAAACATATATTTTCCAAGATGGTGCACCTAATACATTCGCACCGAACTTAGGTGATGATTATGATTTTCCTGCCGGTACTTATCAGCCATATAGTCCATTAAGTGCATTTAACAGTGCTAGTCCTTCTGGAATATGGACTATGGATATTAGTGATATTTGGTTTCTAGATGAAGGTGTTATAACTGGTGTTACATTAAATATTACCTATACAATGGGTAGTACAAATACAGCTACTTTAAATCCTTCTACTACTGCATTAACACTTCCTTTCCCAATCGGACCTGACCCTGGACAAGGAGGAGATGTTACTTTTGATGCATCTGCCATACCAGCCGGCTCAGTTGTTACAAACGTAACATTACAAACTACGTTTGGGCATGATTGGGCTGGTGATGTGTTACTCTACTTAGAGTCACCAACAGGTACATCTATAGCAGTTATTGATGATGCTAATTTACTAAGTGATAATTTTGGAACATCCAACGGAACAGTTTCCGGAAATTATACATTCTCAGATGCTGCATCCGCTGCTGTTACAAATATTCCAGGTGTTGATATGGATATTCCATCGGGAACATATAAACCGGATGAAGCTCTTTCCGCATTTATAGGTGAAAATCCAATTGGAACTTGGACATTACATGTAGATGATGCCGCATCTCCAGATGGTGGTCAATTTGATGCTGCAACATTAAATATTACTTACATTGCCCCGGGTACACCTAGTTCTGTTACTTGGTGGAATGCACCTGTAGGTGGTACGCAAGTAGGAAGTGGTTCACCATTTATTCCTGCCGGTTATGATACATTGACTCCGGGTACTTATACTTATTGGGCTCAATGCGAAGCCAGTGATTGTGGAAATGGTCGTGTAGCAGTACACTTCACGGTATTACCGGCTACTGTTGCTCCAATTGTAACCGTTAATCCTAATCCGATATGTGCAGGATACAATGCAACCTTAACTGTAACTAATCCAGCTTCTCAAGTAGAATGGTACACAGATTCTTTCTTAACCAATATGGTACATGTTGGATCTGTTTACACAACTCCTCAATTAAATACTTCTACAACTTACTATGTAGTTAATAACAATGGTACATGCTTAAGTCCTTGGAGAGAAGTAACTGTAACAGTTAATGAAACTCCTGAAATGCCTATTACTGAGCACGAAGCGGATAATGGAACAAACTACTATTTAGCTTGCTATGATGATTACGTAGAAATTGCTATTGCAAACGCAGGTGATAATATCATCCATTGGTATGCTGATAAAGCAGGATTGATGGAAATTACTGATAATTTCTGGGATGATGATAATGGAGTGTTCAGTACACATGAGATTAACAACTTTTCTATATTCTATTTTGATGCTGAAGACCCAATTACAGGTTGCCATAGCCAAATGAATTATGTTAAGGTTTATGTATTACCGGAATTTGAAGCTCCAAGAATTGTTGACCAAACAGTATGTCAGTCTTCAGATTCTATAACATTAACTGCTCATATTACATATCCATTTGATTTGATTAGAGGCGGTGGCTGGTTGTTTGATTCATTCCCAGTTGCATTCTACTTACAAACAGTCGTTCAGTTTAATAATAATTCAGCTTCATCTGGTACAGTAGGTTCAATATTAGATACGGTTACGGTTCCTTTATCATTTGATCCATTTGATCCTGCGAATACGAATTTAGAAGGCATTGCCACTAGAACTATTCCGATTAGTGGCATAGATTTCAGTGGAAATGCTTATGACTACTCTCAACCTGGTACCTATGATATTGGTGCGATTTCTAATCATGTATGGATTGATATTAATAATTTTGAATTCCCTCAATGTGTTTCTGATGTTTCTACGGGTTCTATTACTGTAGTTCCAACGCCTCCGGCTCCAACTGTTGAAAGTCAAACTATTTGTACAGGAAGCAATGCTACGCTTACTGCACAAGGTGATGATGGTGCTACATTTACTTGGTATGATGATGCATCATTAACTCATGCTGTACAAGTGGGTGCCACCTATTTTGCCGATGCAGTAGCAAGTAACGTAACTTTATGGGTAACTCAAACGGTAAATGGTTGTGAAAGTGATGCAGTACGTGCTACTATTACAGTAACACCACAACCAACTACACCAACGATCAACAGCAATACTCCGGTATGTGAAGGTGATAGCATTGTACTTACAGCTACAACAGTTGCTGGTGTGGGTGTTGTTTATAACTGGTACGGACCAAATGGTACTTTATTAGGCTCTACTGCAGACCCAAGATTTGTTATAAATAATGTTACACCAGATCAAAGTGGTTTATATAGTGTTACTGCTTCAATTGGCAGTTGCGTTTCAGGTATGTCATCTACAACAGTAGTGGTTATGCCTAGACCTGCTACTCCAGTAATTAATCAGGATTTTAACTATGTTTATTGTGAAGGAAATACCATTAAAGTTTGCGCTACCTCTACATCTCCTAAACCAATCTATGCTTGGTCAGGACCAAATGGTTTCGCATCAAATGCAAATTGTATTGAAATTCCAAATGCCACGACTGCTAACTCCGGATGGTACTATGTTTGTATCTCTGTAGATGGTTGTTTATCTGCTAAGGATTCAGTATTTGTAAGGGTAAATCCAAAACCAACATTATCTGTTAATCCATGGGCAACTCCTAATCCGGTTTGTCAACATAGCTCATTTACACTTCAGGTAGCTGACACATTGGATAATGTTACTTACGAGTGGATTGCACCTGATGGCAGCACTCATTTAGGAAATCCAGACTATATAGTAACAAATGCTGATCCTATAGGAGTTCAATATTATACGTTATTACTTACGGATACATTAACAGGTTGCATTAACTCTTATAGAGATACAGTTGTTGTTGTTAAATTCCCTGATGAAATTATTGCTGACAATGATGGACCTGTTTGCGAAGGCGGAACGATTACGTTAAACGCAACAAGTGTGTATGGTGCTACCTATACTTGGACAGGACCTAATGGTTGGACAGGTACAGGTAAAAATCCGGTAATATCAAATGCTACGCCAAATCAATCAGGTACGTATATTGTAACTGTAACGTTAGGAAATTGCACAAACACTGATTCTACTCAGGTTGTAATTTGGCCGAATCCTATAGCTGATGCCGGTACTGATACTACAGTTACTCAAGGAACTATTTTACAGTTACATGGTGCCGGTGGAATCACATTCAACTGGACACCTAATACTTATCTGGATCATGATAATATTCCTAATCCATTATTCTTCACAGAAAATGCACCATTAGGACAAAACTTGTTTACTTTGACTGTTTGGGATAACCACGGATGTTCTGATAAAGACACTGTAATTGTTATAGTTGAGCCTTCATTAGATTTGATTATTCCGGATGTTATTACTCCTAACGGCGACGGATTAAATGATTACTGGCATTTAGGACACTTAGAGAATTTCGATGCAGGTACTTACCTTGTAGAGATTTTTGCAAGAGGTGGTGCCAGAATATACAGCTCATCTAACTATCCGGGCAATGAGTTTACAGGTACTGTAAATGGTGTAACATTACCTGACGGTGTTTATTGGTTTGTGATTACAACGACTAATAAAACTTACAAAGGTCCAATACATATTAAAAGATAATTAGAATGAAGCGTATAAATAATCTAAGTAAAATCATAAATATGAAATTTAATAAAATAATCAGCTTAGTAGCCTTGTTAATCGCAGGAATTCAGTTGAATTATGCACAACAGCTACCGGTGTGGAACAATTATTTTCTTAATCCGTTTTTATACAATCCAGCTCGAGCAGGTACGGATATTGACGGTGGAAGAATTAATCTGGGTTTTAACAGACAGTGGGATAGAATGCCATCAGGGCCATATTCAGTATATGGCACTTGGGACGGTCGTTTGAAATCTTCAAACACTGGTATGGGAGCTACTATTTATCATGATCGAACTTCTAACAGCTGGCACAACACAGGCGGAAGTTTAGCCTATGCTTATCATTTGCCTTTCAAAAAAGATAAGTCACATTTCTTATCTTTTGGTTTACAAGCAGGCGTCAACTCTATATCTATCAATGGATTTAATCCTTGGGATCCTAATGATGCAGCTACTTACAACGGACGTACAGTTAATTTTGATATGTCTGTAGGTTTGAATTACCACTGGAAAGGATTAAATGTAGGTTTTTCAGTTCCACAGGTAATTGGCAATAAACTTCGTTTCCGAAAAGTGGATCCTTCATTGGAAACTACTGCTCGTATTCAACGCCAATATGTATTTATGGCTAGCTACAAAGCAATGTTAGGCAAGAAAAAAGACTGGTGGTTACAACCGGATGTAATGGTGAATTTTGTAAAAAAATCTCTTCCGGTTTACTTAGACATCAATTTAATGGCAGGCTATAAACATATTGCATGGTTGGCTTTTGGTTATACAAATGGTGGTGGTTTTAAACCGGACAGTGAAAAGAAAAACTGGATTTATCCAAACGCTGCCGGTATTCATGCGACAGCAGGTGCAAGCATTAAAGAGTTAGTTGATATTAGTTATACGTTTAAATCTACAGTAGGAAAAAAAGGAAACTTAGTAATGTCTAATTTAGGTTTTACACACGAAATCACTTTAGGTTTCCGCCTGAAACGTAAAACAGATCAAGACGAGTTTGAGAAAAACAAAAAACGTACAGATGAAGATATCGCAAAAGTGAACCAAAAAGCTGACGATGCCAATAAAAAAGGTGATGAAGCTTTGGCTAAAGGTGATTCTTTAGCAAATGCTTTAGCAGGTGTTGAAAAAACAGCAAATGATGCTAAATCTACATCTGAGAAAAATACTACAGACATAGAGAAAATTAACGGTCGTTTAGATAATATCGTTTATAAAAAATTCGGTTCTGTATATTTTGAATGGGATAAATATGCATTAACGGATGAAGCAAAAGCAAGCATAGACGCATTTAAACAAAAATTAGGCGAAATGAAAGGTAATTATTTCATCTATTTAGCAGGTAATGCTTCAGCTGAAGGTGAAACTGGCTATAATCAGGCACTATCTGCAAAACGTTGCGATGCGGTTAAACGCTATTTGGAAGGTATCGGAATTTCTCAACGCATCTTATTGTTGCCTTATGGTGAAAACTCTTGGGTAACTGAAGGGCAAAAAGCAGAGGAAGATCGTGCTAAAAACAGACGTGTAGATATTTACTTAAGTGGTGAATAATACGACTAAATAAACTCAAAATCCCGAACCAAAGGTTCGGGATTTTTTTATTTTTACAATGTTAAACTAAATATCCTATGCTCTATTCTATGACCGGCTACGGTAAAAGTAAATTTGAATTATTTGGCAAACAATATTTTCTTGATTTGAAATCATTAAACAGTCGCCAGTTAGATTTATTTTTCCGTACTTCTTTTGAATTAAAAGAGTTTGATTTAGAACTAAGAAAGATAATTGCTGAAAGTTTATTGCGAGGAAAAATAGAACTTACTATTTCTGAAAATAAAGTAACAGATTCTTCTGTAAATATTAATTTCTCCATGTTGGAAAAATATTTTACGCAGATTCAACAATTTCTATTAACGAAAAATATGCCTCAATCAGATTTGATAGCTCCACTTTTGCGACACCCCGATATTGTCAAATCAGAAATGCCTGCAATTACAGCTGCCGAATCTGCCATATTAATAGAAGGACTGAAGAATGCATTGGATGAACTTTTGCATTTTAGAAAACGTGAAGGGGAAACATTGGAAGTGGATATAGTGTACAGAATTAATCTTATTTTGGATTTATTGCATCAAATTGAACCTTTTGAAGTAGTGCGCATTGATAAAATAAAAGAGAAATTTCAAATGGAATTAAATCAACTTCAGATAGAAAATGACAAGAACCGTTTTGAACAGGAATTGATTTATTATTTGGAAAAATTTGATATTACTGAAGAAAAAATAAGGCTGAAAGCGCATGCAGATTATTTTCTTGCCTTGCTGAATGAACCGATTCTTGAGAAAGGTAAAAAACTTAATTTTGTTATTCAGGAAATTGGCAGGGAAATAAATACTATTGGCTCGAAAGCAAATTCAGCCGATATTCAAAGAGTAGTTATTCAGATGAAAGATGAAATGGAAAAAATAAAAGAACAACTGAATAATGTATTATAGACTATTTTAGTGTTAATTGAATAAGAAAATTACTAATTTTTGAAACCCATCGCTTTCAATTTCGTTTTTACACTCTTTGCTGTATAAGCAGTTTTTGAAGGCTTAAATTTTTTCTCTACTAATTCCAATTCATCTAAACATATCGGATGATAACAGGCATCTGTTTTGTTATCAAAGATAGCTACTTCACTATAATCTTGGATATACCACGAATTTGTAGCACTATTGTACTTGCGTATATTGGTATGGAATAGGATGATTAATTCTTTCGCCGTATCCTTGTCCGCATTCGCTAAGAATGCAGCATCAATTTGTGCCATGCCTTCTGCACCATGTTCTATTGCAGTAACAAAGACGGGTTGATAATAGACTTTCTTTTCAAATTCCCATGGTGAAAGTAACTGAATGATAACTAAAGGTACTTCTTCTGTAAGTGTAGTATCAGAAATGCAAACCAATAAATCTTTCCCTAATTTTGGCTCTAAAAATGAGAATTCTAAAACAGGATGCTGAAATGCTGCGTTAGATGGTTTTAGCCGGATTGCCAATTGTTGCGCCGTTTCATTTTTACCTCTGACAATATCGTTTTTATACTCAATCGTGTATTTTGCGATTTCTTCATCTTGAGCAAAATTATACTGAAAGGCAAACAGCATTAGTATAAGTGTTGAAATTAGTTTGAGATGCAATCTGTTTTTCATTTGTTTTAAGTTTACTCAAATATAGTATAATCCAACACAATGCAGTGAAAGAATGAGTATTCGCACATTCTTAATTAGCATTCGGGAAATAGTTGAATAATAAGTTGTGATTTTATGTGTAAAGTTGCCGATACTAATGCAACTAAATTAGAATGCAACAAATCTATAATGGACGAAATATTCATTATTTTTTTTCTTTATTTCTAAATATGCCAATATCACCTTACTTTTGCGTATGCAAAAAGTCATTATTCTTTCAGGTCCTTCCGGTGTGGGCAAAAATACACTAGGTGATTTTTTGTTAAGTCGTTTTCCAAATTTGTCTTATTCTGTTTCAGCAACAACTCGCACGCTACGTGAAGGAGAAAAGGACGGCGTTGATTATCATTTTATTTCACCATCTGCCTTCAAAAATAAAATTGAAGAAGATGCTTTCTTAGAATGGCAAGAAGTCTATACCGATACTTATTATGGCACAATGAAAATGGAATTAGACCGGATTAACAAGCTCAATAAATTTCCGCTTTTGGTTATCGATGTATATGGTGCCATAAATGTGATGAAAAATCTGAAATTTAAACCGCTTTCAATTTTTATACAAGCACCAAGCCTGGAAGTCTTAGAAAAAAGATTGCGTGCAAGAGGAACCGATAATGAAGATAAAATCGTAAAAAGACTGGCTAAAGCACAAACTGAAATGAACGAATCTCACCATTTTGACATTACCATAATTAATGATGATTTACTAATTGCAGAAAATCAACTGGCAGCAATAGTCAGTTATTTTTTAAAGGAAAGTTAGGATTGGTTGATAGTCCACGGTTAATAGTCCACAGTCCACCGCAGAGATTCAAGTCTTGATTCTTGACTCTTGATTTTGACTCAAAAATTCTCACTACTCACTACTCACTACTCACCACTTAATACCCATCACGCTACTTCAGCATCTCTAAACCAAATTTAATATAATTTTTGATATCATTGTTTTGATATTTCGGATCATCCGGATCACGTTTTATTTTTTTACCCAAGCGAACTACTACAGCATTTTTATCCGGGATGATAAAAATAAATTGTCCCAAAATACCTCTGAAATAAGGTATTTCATGTCCTTCATAATTAATTCGCCACATTTGGTAACCATACCAGTCAACAGCATTGCCACGCACATCTTTTAATTGGGTATCGGCTGTAGTCATTTGTGCAATCCACGATGAATCTATCAATGACACACCATTCCACTTGCCGTGTTGTAATACCAATTGTCCCAAACGGGCAAAATCCCGTGCTGTGGCATTAATACAACAAAACGATTTTTCTATGCCCTCTTTTTTGTCGGTACTCCAAAGTGCATCATGCTCAGCTCCGAGCGGTTGCCAAAGTTTTTCATCTGCATAAGCTGCCAGAGATTTTTCGGAAGCATGTTTAATAATATATCCCAAAACTTGTGTACAGCAACTTTGATATTCCCATAATTTGCCTTGTTGATTATTATCGCGAAGTTTCAGTTTGCCCATTAATTTTTCCAAATCATTGCCATAGTAAGATTCTGCAGTCATAGAAAAAATATTCCAATAAGATTCTGTCCAGTCAAAATTGCCCGACATCATAATCACATCTTTAATGGTGAGTTTTCCTTCCGGTATTTGTGTCAGTTCAGGCACGTATTTCTTTACATCATCATTTACCGATCCAATTTTTCCTTCTTCAATAAGTTTGCCGATCAAGATAGCATTTACAGTTTTTGCCATCGAAAAAGAACCGGAAATGGTAGAGCTGTCATACTCTTCAAAATAATGTTCGTTGAGGATTTTTCCATCCTGTATAACGAGAAAAGCACAAGTTTTTCTTTCATCAAAAAAATCTGTCATTTCTTTTGACAATTCTTTTTTATTATAATCAGATGATGCGAGCCAAGGTTGAGGTATAGTAGATTTTTTAATTTCGTGGTTGGAGAAAATAGTATAATCATCCACGTTTGCAAATGTATGTATCAAGCCTTGTTTGATAAAAAAAGGCGAAAAGGCAAAAAGCAGTGCGAACACCACAATGGCAATCAGTAATTTTTTCATTGATTAAAGTTAGTAAATTGGATTGATGAATATAGTTGTGCGATTTTTTTTTAAGTACATAAAATGCAGTTAAGCAAAGATTAATCAAAAAGTGAACTTTTTATGGGTAAATTGTGTTGTCAATATATTCGTGAAAAGTAAATTACAATACTATTTTTATCATGCATCCAGTTTAATATTTGCAAGTTTCTCTGTCTATGTTATCCTCTTAAGTTTAGATTGTTATGTCTTAAAACATAAAATGTATATAGAGAAAGTAATGGATGTAAGTTATTATACCGAAAATCAGTATCAAAAAAATCATGTTGTTAATTATATTCCCCATACCATTATTTACACTTTGTCGGGAAAGGAATATGATCTTTATAATGTATGTTATGAGGATGATTTGAATGAAGGAACATATTTTATCGCATTCACTACTCCGATGTTTGTAATCCCCGTTTATGCAAATATTTCTAAACATAATCATTATAGTAAACTCATGAAAAGAAGATGGAAAGGCTTAATGCTTCCTTACGCAATCATCGTTATTGCATTCTATATCTATCTTGTTTCTGTCAAAAAAAAGACTTGGTACACTGAAGTATATGCTTTTTATTTTGTCGGCATGTATTGCTATATACTTTTTAACTATGCATAGTTGTTTTTTTTAAGCATTTTTATAAATTTATACTATGCTTCATTATTGGTCATTTTTCCTCCAAAAAGTGTTAATGCCAGTATTCCGGCTAAAACAAAAACAGTTCCTGTGATATGCAAAAATGTGACATCCTCATTTAATACATAAAACGACAGAAATATTGTACTGACAGGACCTATACTGGCAACTATTGACATGTTGGACGAGCCTATGTATTTTATGCCCGCCGTCATCAAAAACGACGGAAGCACAGTAGAGATAATAGCTATGCACACACCGATAAGATAAACAGGTAATGGGTAATTGAATATTGAAAACTGATTGACGATGCCAAAATGAATCAGTACAGCTATACAGGAAATTATCATAGAAATACAAGTAAACATGGCTGTTCCAATTTGCAAAATCAGTTTATCGCTTCGCACTAAATAAAATGCATAAGTAAGTGCGCTGAGCAATACATAGATTACACCCAAAAAAATTGAACTGCCTGAGGCTGTTTTATAGTCCGAGATAAAAGCAATGAGTATGCCGACATAGCTCAATAAAATAGCTGAAATCTGTATGCGTGATATATTGCGCTTGTAAAAAATAAAACCGAGTAAGAGTACGAAAGTGGGGTAGGTGAAAATAATCACCCGTTCCAAATTGGCACTCACAAATTGTAATCCGAGAAAGTCAAACAAAGCAGCCAGATAGTACCCTATAATACCCAAAAACAAAATCTGCAAAAATGTGTTTTTTGAAATTTTTACAGTATGTTTTTTTTGCTGTATAATATAGATAGCAATATAAAAGGGTAATGAAAACAACATGCGCAATGTCAGGATATCTAATCCCGTTACGCCATATCGAAATGCCAGTTTTGCAAAAATACCCTTGGTAGAAAAGCAGAATGCACCTATGAATACGAGTAAAATACCTTTGTAATAATTAGATTTCACGATGAGGAACAAGTATCACAAAGATAGTATGAGCTGCATTACTTTAACATGAAATTAGCCTGTCCGATGAGTATGCCTTTTTGATAAACCTCTACACTGTATTTTCCGGATGAAAAGTTCATGTCCTGTTGCCAATAAGAACAAACTGTTTTGGTTTCATTTTGATAATCAGGTTTGATGCTGTAAGTAAATGGAATGGATTTGCCTTCATCATTAGTAAAGGTGCCGCTACCCAAGGTTTGCAACTGTATTGTTGAGCCGGTCGGAGTTATCACGCGTACCATAATTTCCGTCTCGCCTTTAGGCGCAATTTTATTTTGCAATAAGTCAAAACAGATTTTTAATTTCTCTGCATCTTTTGCTTTTGAGGTTTCATCTTCTTTGCCGTTTCGTTTTGTGTGTACAGCATTGCATTGCAAATTAGCAGTACTCAGTATAGAAGCACGGTCGATGCGTTCTTTCATTAATTTATTTTCATCATCAGATGCTTGTTTTTTAACTTTTGTTGTACTTAATTCGCTCGAAAAGCTATCGCGTTCCATATATAATTGTTTATTGGCAGCGAGCAACGAATCTATTGAATTTTGTGTTTTTGCCTTGTCAGCTTCCAGTTCTTTTATCAATGCATTTGCCTCGTTGAGCAATTGCTGCATTTTAGTTTTATCTTCTTTGCCACTTTGTTTAATCGCTGCCACTTGAGCCAGTAAGGATTCGATACGAGAACGTTTTTCACTCAATTCGTGTTCTTTTACATTCAATAAGCTGTCCAATCCTGCATTTTCTGCTCTGTAGTTTTCAATCTCAAGCATGGCATCCTGGTATTTTTTATCCAGTTCAGAACGTAAAGATTCCAGTTGTCCTTTTTCTTGTTCTGTTCGCTTATTTTCGTCTTTAGATTGTTTCAGTTTCAGCTGAGTATATATCAAACCTCCTATCAGTAAGGCAATCAGTGCGATATATATGTAATGTTGTTTTGAATTGGAATTGTTTTCACTCATGTCTTCATTTTTTTACATGTGTAAAATTAAAAGAATTAATTGAATTAGATGGCGTATCTTGCATAATCTCCTAAAAAACCAAACATATATGTTAAATATAGTACGGCTTACAGATTTGATTTATATCGATATTGAAACTGCTCCGGTGTGTAAAACCTTTGAGGATTTAACTGCCTTGGAAAAAATACTCTGGAACGAAAAAAAAGGAAGACTTAAACCAGAAAATGAAAGTGAAGAAGAATATTATTTTCAGCATGCAGGTATTTTTGCAGAATTTGGTAAAATAATCTGTATTAGTGTGGGTTGGTTTATGGAAGATAAAGATTTTTCCGGTTTGAAAATAAAATCTTTTTACGGGCATAATGAAATGCAAATACTGAAAGATTTTGCCTTGTATTTGCAAAATGCTGTTGCATCAAATAAAAACAAACAACTTTGCGGACATAATATCAAGGAATTTGATATCCCGTTTATATGCCGCAGAATGCTGATGAATGAAATGTCGCTACCTGATTATTTTGAGCAATTGCAAGCTAAAAAACCATGGGAAGCCGGTTTGCTGGATACCATGGATTTATGGAAATTCGGTGATTATAAAAATTATATCAGTCTGAAACTGCTGGCATACAGCTTAGGGATACCTTCTCCTAAAGACGATATTTCTGGCAGTGATGTGGGAAAAGTTTACTGGGGCGAACAAGATGTAGAACGAATAAAAACCTATTGCCAGAAAGACGTATTAACGGTGGCACAAATCATTTTGAAATTAAAAGGGAAAAAACTAATTTCGGAAAAGGAAGTTTTGTTTGTGTAATGCAGTATACAATTAAATGTCGGATAGTTAAATAGCAATTCTTATACATTCAAACTTCAAAACTAATCATTCATCACTTAATACTCAATATGTCAGAATTACTGTTAGATGTAAAAAACCTGGTAACGGAATTTAATACCGAAAACGGATTGGTAAAAGCCGTTGATAATGTTTCCTTTCATATTAATAAACGTGAAGTAGTCGGTATTGTTGGCGAATCCGGATCGGGTAAGTCTGTTACTTCTTTATCTATCATGCGTCTTATTCCAAATCCTCCGGGTAAAATTTCAATCGGAGAGATTCTCTATTACCGTGATACGGAGCATCCGGTTGATTTGGTACATATCAGTGAGCAGGAAATGCGCTCATTCAGAGGTAATGATATTTCCATGATTTTTCAGGAACCCATGACTTCTCTCAATCCTGTTTTTACTTGTGGCAATCAGGTGATGGAAGCCATTATGCTCCATCAGAAAGTGAGCAAAGCAGAAGCAGAACAAAAAACAATAGCCTTATTTGAACAAGTAAAGTTACCTAATCCTCAACGTATACTTAAAGCCTACCCGCATGAGCTTTCGGGAGGGCAAAAACAACGGGTGATGATTGCTATGGCGATGAGTTGCCAGCCTAAAATATTGATTGCTGATGAACCTACAACAGCACTAGATGTTACTGTGCAAAAAACTATACTTGAACTTATCCGCGATTTAAGTGACCAGACAGGTATGTCTACGATTTTTATTACTCACGATTTAGGAGTAATTGCAGAAATTGCCGATCGTGTTATTGTGATGTATAAAGGCAAAATAGTGGAACAAGGAACGGTGTTGGATATATTTTCCAATCCGCAGCATCCCTACACCAAAGGCTTGCTCGCATGTCGCCCGCCATTAGGTAAGCGCCTGAGCAGATTGCCGGTAATTTCTGATTTTATGGAGGAAAAGAATGGCGTGGTTACGGAAAAGGAAAGCGATATGCAAAAGATAGTGGATGCCTATGTGGTAAGTGATGTGCAGACAGAAAAACGAATGGAAAATCTGATGCAAACAAAACCGATACTGGAATTGAAAAATATTCAGACCTGGTTTCCGAGCAAAACAAATTTATTCGGCAAACCTCTGGAATATGTAAAAGCGGTAGATGATGTGACATTTGATGTGTATGAAGGTGAAACACTTGGATTGGTAGGAGAGAGCGGTTGTGGCAAAACCACCTTAGGACGTACGATTTTACGACTGGTTGAACCGACCGGAGGAAAAGCATATTTTGACGGTAAGGATATTTTTGCTTTAGAGCAAAAAGAACTGAAGGAATTGCGTGAGCACATGCAAATCATTTTTCAGGATCCCTATTCTTCGCTCAATCCTAGGATGACGATTGGCAATGCCATTATGGAGCCCATGCAGGTGCATAACAAATATAACAGCGATGCAGAACGAAAAGACAAGGTGATAGAATTGCTGGAAAAAGTAAATATGAAACCGGAGCATTTTATGCGCTATCCGCATGA
>CAYVGM010000009.1:2837-23375 GCA_964451125.1 uncultured Chitinophagales bacterium | reverse complement strand
GGTGAGTTCCACTGCATGATATGCTCGGGCGAGGCTTTTTTCCATAATGCAAAATCTATGGAATTTTTCTTTTCATCCTGACCATCCAAATCGCGGTAGCCGGCTATCAGTTCATCCACATTTCTACCCGAGAGTTCGCCGTAATTATGTCCTTTTTCATTATAGGCTTTTACATCAAAATAGACACTGCCATTGGCCTCATAAGCTACACCGTTTTCAATAAGCTGCTGTGCCATTTCTATTTGTTCTAATATATGCCCTGTGGCTGTGGGCTCAATAGTGGGTGGCAGATTATTAAATAATTGCATCACCTCATGAAAACCGACTGTATATTTCTGCACGATCTCCATGGGTTCCAGTTGTTCTAATTTTGCCTGGTCTTCCATTCTGTTTTTGCCTTCTCCTTGCTCATTGGTGAGATGTCCGGCATCGGTGATATTCCGCACATACCTGACATGGTAACCCAAGTATTTCAGGTAGCGATAAACCATATCAAAAGTGGTAAACGAGCGGACATTTCCCAAATGTACATCACTGTAAACCGTAGGACCACAAACGTATAATCCGACAAATGGCGGGTTGAGCGGCTCGAATTTTTCTTTCTTACGAGAGAGTGAGTTGTAAATATATAATTCAGACATGTTTTGTAAAGGTAAAAATTAGTAATGAGTAGTCCGAAGAAGTGATAAGATTTTTTTTGAATCTGAATTTAAATTAAAAACCTATTGTGCAGTTTGAATTTTCAATTCATCTTTCTTATTCCATTGATTATTATTTTAAACTCTTGTTACTTTTTTTCTTAGTCAAAAAAAGTAACCAAAAAAGACAAGGCAAAACGATCGTCCTAGGCTGCTTACCTACGCTTAGCTATGCGTTTTGCCAACCCACGCTTATTTACATACTTCCAACACAACTCTTATGTTTTTTAAATTACCGTTCGTTTATTTTAATATACACAAAAAGGGTTAATACTCTTTACTCCAAATAATAAAACGGGGCGCTTCGCGCCCCGTTTTCTGCTTATATTTTTTCCTTTCAGAAGAATAAAATATTACTCTTTGCCACCGTCTAATTTATCCTGCCAGTCTTTGAATTCCTGCCATTTGCCTTCATACATCAAAGCACACTGACGTGGCCACGTTGTGGGGTCGTGCATTTGGAAACGCTCTCCTGCAGCATCTAATATTTCTTTGCATCGCTCTACTGAAGTTTCAGATAGTGCTTTCCATGACTTGATTCCTGCTGCATGGAATAATTCTTCAATTTTCGGTCCGATTCCTTCTACTAATTTCAAATCGTTTTCAATTATTTTTGTGCCAAAAACAGCCAATGCTGCTGCTGCATCAAACGGGATTAATTTTGATGTTTCTGCTGCTAATTTCAACGAGCTGATTTCGCCTTGCAGTGTATTGATATTTGCATGCAACGAAGTTGAGTTAGCCTTACAAGCATCTAATTCTGCCTGTAATTTTGCAATAGCTGACTTATCGCTTGCATCATCTGATGTTGCCGATTTCAGCTTATCATTACATGCTGCTAAATCTGCGGTAAGTTTAGCAATTTTTGATTTATCCGCATCATCGTCTCCTGTAACCAGCGTAATCTTGGATTTCAGCGCATCCAGTTCAGGTAATAATTTTTCATATTTCGATTTCCAGTTGCTCACATCGCCTTGCAAACTATTTACAAAAGAAAGATGCTTATCGCGGTCTGATTTTGTAATAGTCAGTTCAGATTTTAGTGCATTGAGTTCATCGTCGTTTTTAGACAATAATTTACCTAAAAGATAGCCTAATAATGCACTGATTAAGCCGACTAAAATGGGAATTAAAAGACACCAACACATATTTTTTTAATTTATTAGTTTATTGATTTATTAGTTTGAGAATTCAAGCGTTTGTTTTATTCAACAGTTACAACTGTTCGTCGGTTTTTAGCTCGTCCTTCTGCGGTGCCGTTATCGGCTATCGGCTCATCCGGTCCTTTAGAACTGCTGTTGATTTTATCAGCACTTATACCATTTTTTACTAAATAGGCTTTAGCAAAATCTGCTCTTTCCTGACCCAGTTGTATGTTTTTATCTCTGCTGCCTACATTATCGGTATGTCCCACACAATTTGCTTTCGCACCCGAAGCCTTATCCAGATATTTAGCAATATCAGCTACTCTCTGACGCTGTTCAGCAGTCAAATTTATTTCAGACTGATTCGTATTAAAATATAAAATCAACGGGTTTGCATTAATTTTTTCTTTCAAAGTACTCCAGTCTTCGGTAGTTGTGGTGGTGGTGGTAGTAGTTACAGAACTTGTTGTTGTTGTTTGTTGTAACTCATAACGAACCGGACCTAATACCGTATCACCTTGCATAAGCCAACTGTCTTTCACTTCGCCATTGATATCTAGATTTGCGGAAGGGATTCCTTTTGCCACCATATAATTTTTCACATCGTTAGCCCTGGCAAATCCCAGATTAGGAAACGCAGAAGTATTCTTTTCGTCTTTAGTACAATATCCGGTGAGGAGCAATTTATAGTTTGGATTTTTGGCTATGGCATCTTTCAGCGCGAGTATTCCCGTATTGATAGAATCGCTAACCGGCTCAAGATGCTTGAAATCATCTTTTCTGAATTTAAAATTATCATTGCATTGATAGCTGAAATCACCACTTTGTAATGCAAATGGCGCATAATCGCCGGTTGTTGCAAGTGGAGTATTTTGTTCCCCCGAGCAACAACCGGAACAAGTATGGCAACAGTATTTATGATAGAGCCAAGTTCCGATTAGAATGGTGAGCAAAATCCCGAGGAGATAGAGCGTTTTTTTAGACATGATGCTAATTTTTGATACTTGAAGTTACAGCTAAAATTTGATACTTGTCAAATTATTTAGAAAAAAATTTA
The DNA here is from genome assembly GCA_964451125.1 of uncultured Chitinophagales bacterium. GTDB lineage: Bacteria > Bacteroidota > Bacteroidia > Chitinophagales > JADIYW01 > JADJSS01. Next base: position 20,475 of record CAYVGM010000009.1, on the reverse strand, counting down.
CATAAAAAATATGTATAATGTGTATAATAGTGTATATCTAACTATAATATTGTATGAAAGATACTATTACATACGTTAATCCAACATCTCCACAAACTGGTCAAATAAGTACCAAGAGTCATGTGGGCCGGGTGCGGCTTCCGGGTGGTATTGTACAGAGAATGCTTTTTTGCCCAATATTTCCAGACCTTCTACGGTATTATCGTTTAAGTTGAAATGCGTAAGTTTGGCTTTGACAGATTTTTCCAGCTCCTCATGGTTTACAGCAAACCCATGGTTTTGTGCGGTTATTTCCCCTTTTCCGGTATGCAGGTTTTTCACCGGGTGGTTGCCTCCGCGGTGACCGTGATGCAGTTTATAGGTAGGGATGTCAACTGCTCTAGCCAGAATCTGATTGCCTAAACAAATGCCAAAAAGAGGTTTTTCGGCTTGCAATATTTCTTTCACAGTATCAACAGCATAATCCATCACACCGGGGTCACCGGGGCCGTTGGAAATAAAGTAGCCATCGGGTTCAAATTGCTGCATTTCAGTGTATGTAGTTTTAGCCGGAAATACTTTTACCAAACAATCTCTGTCTGTAAAATTTTTTAAGATGTTTTTTTTCACCCCTAAATCTAAAACAGCTATTTTGTATTTGGCATTTTTATCGCCCACCTCGTAGGTTGACTTAGTTGAAACTTTAGATGACAACTCCAAACCTTCCATATCGGGTACATCTTTCAGTTTCTTTGTAAGTTCTTGAATATCTGTTGTTTCTGATGAAATAATGGCATTCATTGCCCCTTTCTCCCTTACATGTTTTACCACTGCACGGGTATCTATCCCGGTAACACCTACGAGGTTGTTTCGGGTAAAATAATCTTCCACCGATTCGTCGGCTTGCTTGCGCGAAAAATTATTATTGTATTCGCGGCATATCAAACCGGCTATCTGTATATTATCAGATTGGCTTTCGCTTTCTTTAATCCCGTAATTTCCCACGAATACATTGGTCGTAATGAGCAACTGTCCGAAGTAGCTGGGGTCGGTAAAGAGCTCCTGATACCCCGTCATAGAAGTATTGAAGCAAATTTCGCCGGTAGCTGTCCCGATTTTTCCACAGGCAAAACCTGTAAAATGTGTTCCGTCTTGAAGTAGTAATATGGCTGGTGTCATGGTAATTATAAATTCTGAATGGTTTATTAAAAATTATTCTTTTTACTTGTTTTGGTTATTCTTCTATTTGATTTATTATCCAACTTACCCAGCTAAGAATTGTTGATGCTCTGCGATGAAAAGTAGAATCGGATTCAATACGATAAAGCTTTGAGTTTCTCATAATTTCAACAATTTGTTCTTTTGCTGGCACTTCGCTTGTATCAAGATAAAGCTTAAGTGACTGCTTGAATACCTTATGGGCTATAATTAATTTAATAAATTCTTTTTGTCTTTCAAAAAGTGGTGCATTCATTATTTTCTTTCCTAAATTGGATAAAATAAAAGACAGTTGTTTGTTTACAGGATCAATTGTCTTTTCGACTAATCCTAAATATCGAGCAGCATTCGTATAGTAATCATGCTGTCTTGGGTCAATTGCTCCAAAGTCAAAATCCTGCAAATATTGTTCTTTAGTCATCATTTGATTTTGACTAATCAATTCACAAAGATTAATAACTCTATTAAAATTATCTGCTTGTGGAAACGGAATTTCCGGCTCTGCTATAGTCTTAGTTTTATCTATAAGTTGAATCAGCATTTCAAGATTAAACCTGCTATCTATTAACGTATACTTTTTTTGTCTTAGTAAAACTATAGAATTATAGTGGTTTGTTTTTGTGAATGAAAATTCTCTTAAATGAAAAAACCCATTTGAATATGTCAAAAATATAGGGCGTACTTGCTTCTCTATTTTTCCTGTCCAAAGTTTAAATGGATAGTACAACTGCCTGATAAGAAAATCGTCAGAAATATAGTTTTTTGCTTCAATCAGATTTAATGATTTTTCTCCTTCAAAACCTCCATCAATTTCAACTTGTGCATTGCCTACATTGATATTAAAACTCCCAATAGCTGAATTTATCATAAATTGAAAAGATGAAGAACTCATCCTTCCACTAACAGTAGGAAATAATTCCTCTTCATTTGTAAAATCTTGCAATATTCTTGTTACAAACGTACAATTGATTGCAGTTGCCTCGCTTGTAATATCCCGGAAATTAAGGCTTTCCAAAACAGGAGAAAACTCAATTTGTGTTATCTCTATCGGTTCATCTTTAAAATGATAATAGGCATCAAATGTCCCTATACAATATCCGCCTCTGGATATGGGTAAAATTGACAATTTGTTTTGAGAAAACAACTTCGGAAGTTGCGATTCATGATCAAACTTTGTCATTAATCGAGCTTCTCTAAATTCATTTATTTTCGCAGACGAGATTTCAAAATGACCTGCATTCTTAATTTGTTCGAGAATGTTATATTTTCTAAACAATTTTTCCCATGCTATATCATTTTTTGAATCACTCATAATTTCTGATTAGTACTTCATCTACTTCTCCACGTTCACTTCCAATAGCGTTTATACTTCTAATTGCTTTTACTTTATCTATAGTATAGTTATTATACAAGTCTAGTATTTGTGGTGATGAAGAATTTGAAAGCAAGAACTTTATTCCTTTATCAGTCAGAAGATCGCATGCCTCTTTTAGCCTAACCTGATCATAAATATTCCATCCACCTTGCACATATCCCGTGAAATTTGAGCTTTCTGATACAGGATGATAGGGCGGGTCTAAATATACAAAACACTTATTGTCTAATTTATTAAGAATTTCTGAGTAATCTTCATTGTAAATTTGCACATTTGATTTATTTAGAAATATATTTACGGCTCTTAATGTTGACTCATTTACGATATTCGGATTTTTATATCGACCAAAGGGTGCATTAAATTCACCTGCATTATTTACTCTGTACAAACCATTAAAACAAGTCTTATTTAAATAAATTATTCTGGAAGCTCTTTGCAGTGCCGGTAGTTTATTAAATGAATTAAGTCTGTCAAGGCCTCTTATCTTATAAAAATAGTCTGCTGTATTTTCATGTTTCTTTAGATCAATAATCAAATCATCCAATTGGTTCTTAACTATATTGTATACATTTATTAGTTCATGATTACAGTCATTAATTATAGCCTTTTGGGGTTGTAAATAAAAAAACACGGCACCTCCGCCTATAAATGGCTCTGTGTATTTAAGCTCTTTTATATTTTTAGGTAGTCTCTGTACGATAGCAGAAATAAGTTGTCTTTTACCACCAACCCACTTTAAAAAAGGTGCGACTAACTTATTTTGTTTGGACACTACTGCTATTATTTACGACATAAAATTATAAAAATCATTTTCTTAATCACAAGGATTGTTTTTATCATTTCAAAAATACAAAAAGGTTCGTCTTGTTTGACGAACCTTTTGTATGTGTTGAAAAAATCATTTCTTTTTATTCTTCGGTTTTTTCTTCTGTCGTGGCTTCCGGTGTAGTTTTTGTTTCTTCTGCTTTCACCTCTTCTACTACTTCTGTTGTTTCTGCTTTTTTCTTCGCACCACCCGCACGACGAGTTTTCTTTTTCGGCTCTGCTATTGCGCCGGATTTTGGGGTGTAAACTTCGTTGAAATCTACTAACTCAATAATCGCTACTTCAGCGGCATCGCCCTGACGGAAGCCCAAACGAACAATTCGGGTATAACCTCCCGGTCTGGAACCGACTTTGCCTGCAATTACGTCAAACAATTCTTTCGCTGCCGTTTTATCTTGTAAGTAAGAGAAAACAGTACGTCTGTTTGTTGTGTTATTTTCTTTGGCTTTAGTAATTAACGGCTCGATATACCCGCGTAATTCTTTGGCTTTGGCAATGGTTGTTTCAATTCTCTTGTTGATAATCAATGCCACCGCTAAGTTTTTGAGTAACGCACTTCTGTGTCCGTATTTTCTGCCGAGATGATTGATTTTATTTCCGTGTCTCATGTTATTTAGTTTGCAGTTTGCAAATATTTTATGCAGTTTGCAAAGTTATCATTTGCAAATTGCCAACTTTTAATTTAGTCTTCCAATTTAAATTTTGATAAATCCATACCGAAGTGTAATCCTTTTTCAATGATTAATTCTTCGATTTCTACCAATGATTTTCTTCCGAAGTTTCTGAATTTCAATAACTCATTTGTATCGTACTGCACTAATTCTGACAATGAATTAATTTTAGCCGCTTTCAAACAGTTATAAGCACGTACAGATAAATCCAAATCTTCCAACGGCGTTTTCAAAATTTTGCGCATGTGTAAGATGTGTTCATCTACTACTTCTTCTTGTGCTTTGTCTTCTGTATTGAACGTGATATTTTCATCAGAAACCAACATTAAATGCTGAATCAGAATCTTAGCTGCTTCTTTAACGGCATCTTCCGGATGAATGGTGCCATCAGTTTTTACATCAATAATCAATTTCTCAAAGTCTGTACGTTGTTCAACACGCGTATTTTCTACTTTGTAACGCACATTTTTGATTGGGGTATAAATGGAGTCCACCGGAATTAAGCCTACAATAGAATTATCTACGTAATGGTCTTCAGCAGATACATATCCTCTGCCTTTTCCAATGGTGATTTCCATTTCAAGGTTCACATTTTTTTCCATATTGCAGATAACTAATTCCGGATTTGTTACTGCAAACACGTTTGTATGTGATTCAATATCGCTTGCTAAAAATTGTTCTTTGCCTTTCAGCGAAATATATAACTTCTCAAAACCTGCTTCAGAGTCTTGCAACACTCTTTTCAAACGCACTTGTTTTAAATTGAGTACTACTTCTGTTACATCTTCTATTACACCTTTGATTGTAGAAAATTCGTGATTTACCCCTGCTATTTTCACAGAAGTAATTGCAAAACCTTCTAAAGATGAAAGCAAAACACGACGAAGGGCATTGCCTATGGTATTTCCAAAGCCCGGCTCTAAGGGAGCAAATTCAAATGTACCCTCAAAGTCTGTTGCTTTCTGCAACAAAATTTTATCCGGTTTCTGAAACGATAATATAGCCATATTTTAATGATTAATGATTAGTGATTAATGTATAATGTTTAGAGATTGCAGTGAATTTAATAAAACTCAATATTTATCATTTAACATTATTTACTATACAACTCTACGATTAATTGTTCTTTAATGGTTTCCGGAATCTGATCTCTGTTTGGAATTTCCACATATTTTCCTTCCAGTTTCTCAGTATTGAATTCCAACCACGGATACTTCTTCACTCTACCGGTTGCAACCGTATCCTGTACCAAAGGCAATTCTTTTGATTTTTCACGAACACTGATTACATCACCTACTTTTACCGTACAAGATGGAATATTCACGATACGTCCGTTTAAGGTAATATGTTTGTGTGTTACCAACTGACGTGCAGCACTTCTTGTAGGTGCCAAGCCCAAACGGTAAACCGTATTGTCAAGACGTTGTTCCAATAAACGCAATAAGTTTTCTCCTTTAACGCCGTGTTTACGAGAAGCTTCTTCAAACGTTTTGTAGAATTGGCGCTCTAATACTCCGTAAGTGTATTTTGCTTTTTGTTTTTCTTTCAGCTGAATTGCATACTCAGATTGAGAAGAACGTTTTCTGCCATTACCATGTTGTCCCGGAGGATATTTTCTTTTTTCGTAACTTTTATCGTATCCGAAAATCGGCTCACCGAAAGCTCTTGATTTTTTTGTACGTGGTCCTGTATATCTTGCCATGATTTTAAATTTTAGATTTTAGATTTTAAATTAATACCTAATTTATAATCCAATATTTATAATTGCTTATACTCTTCTGCGTTTTGGTGGACGACAACCATTGTGAGGTAATGGAGTTACATCTCTGATAATTGTAACTTCAATTCCTGACGTTCCGATAGAGCGTATAGCAGACTCTCTTCCGCCACCTGGACCTTTTACAAATACCTCTGCTTTACGCATTCCTGCTTCATAAGCTTTAGTACCTGCATCCTGAGAAGCCAACTGTGCGGCATAAGGGGTGCTTTTTTTAGAGCCTCTGAATCCCATTTTTCCGGCACTGCTCCATGAAATTACCTGACCTGCCTTATTAGTATAGGAAATAATGATATTATTAAAAGTAGCTTTGATATAAACATATCCTTCTGCTTCTACTTTTACTACTCTTTTCTTTGCTGCTTTTTTTTGTGCTGTAGCCATCTTTTAAACGATTACTAAGATGATAGATTATTTAGTTACTTTCTTTTTACCTGCAACGGTTTTACGTTTACCTTTACGGGTACGTGCATTGCGTTTTGTACTTTGTCCTCTAACCGGAAGACCTTTACGGTGACGAATTCCTCTGTAGCATCCGATATCCAGTAAACGTTTGATATTCAACTGTACTTCAGAACGTAAAGCTCCTTCTACTTTGAAATCGGCGTTGATGATATTACGGATAGCCGTAACCTCCTCATCATTCCATTCGTGTACTTTCTTTTCCGGGTCTACTTCGGCTTTAGCCAAAATTTCTCTTGCTGAAGAGCGACCAATACCATATATATAGGTTAATCCTATATATCCTCTTTTGTTTTTGGGAAGGTCAATACCTGATACTCTAGCCATAATTATCCTTGACGTTGTTTAAATTTAGGATTCTTCTTGCAGATGACATATACTCTGCCCTTTCTGCGTACAATAACGCAGTCTTCGCTTCTTTTTTTAACTGATGCTCTAACTTTCATGGTATAAAAGTTTATTTTTTTATTTGTATCTGAATGTTATTCTGCCTCTGGATAGATCGTACGGAGAGATTTCTACGGCAACTTTATCACCGGGAAGAATGCGGATATAATGCATCCTCATTTTGCCGGAGATAGTGGCTAAGATTTCGTGGCCGTTTTCGAGCTTTACTCTGAACATTGCGTTAGAAAGTGCTTCCGTGATCGTACCATCTAATTTTATAAGGTCTGTTTTGCCCATAATTTTGGAGTGCAAAGATACTAATTAATCTCTGAAGTCCTTAATATATGAAGATTTTTTTATGGCTTCGTATATTAAATTATGGTCACTAAGTATGTCAGCTTTTCCTTTTTTTACGGCAACAGTATGCTCAAAATGTGCAGATGGCTTACCGTCTTTCGTAACCACAGTCCATTTGTCGCTCAAGTGTCGCACCTGGTAAGTACCCATGTTAATCATCGGCTCGATTGCTATCACCAAACCTTCATGCATAACAGGACCTTTGCCTCTTTTGCCGTAATTGGGAACATCCGGTTCTTCATGCAGATTTTTGCCCACTCCATGCCCGATTAACTCGCGCACTACACCGTACTTATTGTCTATTTCGGTGTATTTCTGGACAGCAAAACTTACATCACCGATACGATTTCCTACTACAGCTTTCTCTATTCCCAAGTATAACGAGTTGTTCGTAATTTGCAACAATCGTTTATTCTCCGGAGTAATTTCTGCTATTGGAAATGTAAAGGCTGAATCGCCGTAGTAACCATTTTTACACACTCCGCAATCAATAGATACAATATCTCCTTCTTTGATTTCGCGATAGGATGGAATCCCATGAACAACTTGTTCGTTAATGGAAATGCAAAGTGTGGCCGGAAATCCGCGATAGCCCTTAAATGCAGGAACAGCTTGATTATCTCTTATAAACTGTTCGGCAATTTTATCAAGGTCTATGGTCTTTACGCCTGGTTTAATGTATTCTACCAACACGGCATGTGTCTGGCTGACTAATAAAGAACTCTTTCGTATATGCTCGATTTCTTCAGGACTTTTCAGATAAATCATCTCTTCATCCTTTAGAAATTAATACTCTATTGCGCTTCTTCCTCTGATTTTTGCGCCTGATTTTGTTAATCCGTCATAATGACGGCTTAATAAGTGAGAATTGATTTGCTGCATGGTATCTAAAACTACCGATACTAAAATCAGCAATGAAGTTCCGCCAAAAAAGTAAGCAAACTGACTGTTTACACCGATTATCTTAGCAAATGCCGGCATAATGGCAATTAATCCTAAGAAAATAGAACCCGGCAATGTAATACGGGATAATATCGTATCAATATACTCTGCGGTATTTGGTCCGGGTTTAACGCCGGGAATAAATCCGTTATTTCTTTTTAAATCATCAGCAATCTGCACCGGATTCATAATTAATGCTGTATAGAAGTAGGTAAATAATACTACCAACAAGAAAGACATGATATTATAGGGAACAGAAGTATAGTCAGACAACTGTTGGAAAATAGGAGAATTAGCACCCAACATTTGAGCAAATGTTCCGGGAATAAATAAGAATGCCTGAGCAAAAATGATAGGCATAACACCGGCAATATTCACTTTCAGTGGCAAAAAGCCTCTACGTTGTGCTCCCATTTGTGCACCGCCTGTCATTTGTTTGGCATAGCTAAGCGGCACTCTTCGTATTGCCTGAATCAACATAATTGTTCCTATGACTACTGCTGCAAGCAAGGCTAATTCCAAAATTAATATCAGGATACCACTACCGGTAACCATGCGTGCTTTTACCTCTGCAATAAATGAGCCGGGCAAGCGGGAAATAATATTGGACATAATAATCAGTGAAGTACCGTTACCCAAACCTCTTTCTTGTATTTGCTCTCCCAGCCACATTACGAAGATGGTGCCTGCTATTAAGACAAACATTGTAAGAACAGAGAAATAGAACGGGTTGATGCCCGGAGCAACACTGCCTTGGCTGAATAAATATCTGGTATAAGCAAATCCCTGAACGGCCGTAACGGCAATTGTTCCGTAGCGTGTCCATTGAGTGATTTTCTTTCTTCCACTTTCGCCTTCCTTTTGCATTTTCTGAAAATAAGGTACAACCAGCGTAAGCAACTGCATTACAATGGATGTAGAAATATAGGGCATAATACCCAATGCAAATACGGAAGATTTTGTGAATGCGCCCCCTGCAAATAAATCGAAAATCTGGAATATGCCTTTTGCAGCACCGCTGTTTACAGCGTTCGGATCAACACCCGGAAGTACAACGAAACATCCCAGACGATAAATAAAAATAAGACCTATAGTAAGCAGAATGCGCTTTCTTAAGTCTTCAATGCTGAAAATATTTCTTAATGTTTCGAAAAATTGTTTCATATCTGATTAGATAACTGTGGCGGTACCGCCGTTTTTCTCAATTGCTTCTTTTGCTTTAGTGCTGAATGCATGCCCTGAAACCTGAATAGCTGATTTCAACTCGCCATTACCTAAAACTTTAATTTTGTCAGAAGCTGCAATTAGTTTGAGTTTTCTGTATGTTTCAAAATTAAATTCAGTAATGCTGTGTTTGTCAGCCAAAGCTTGTAATGCAGAAAGATTTATTGTTCTGTATTCAACACGTGAAGGGTTTTTGAAACCGCGTTTTGGGGTTCGGCGTTGCAATGGCATCTGTCCGCCTTCAAATCCTCTCTTGGATTTGTAGCCCGAACGGGATTTAGCCCCTTTATGCCCTTTGCCTGCTGTGCCACCCCAACCGGAACCTTGACCACGTGCAATTCTTTTTCTGCCTTTTACAGCACCTTTAGCCGGTTTTAAATTACTTAAACTAATACTCATCTCTTAGATATTTTCAACCTTTACCAAATGATTTACTTTCGCTACCATACCCAATACTTGCGGAGTAGCTTCTTTCTCTACGCTTTGATTTAATTTATTAATACCGAGCGCTTTCACGGTATCTTTTTGGCGCTGACTTCTGTCAATCGTACTCTTTACGAGTGTAATTTTAATTTTAGACATCTTCTTAACCGTTGAATACTTTTGTTAATTTAACTCCTCTGTCTCTGGATACACGAATTGGCTCTCTAAGCATGGTTAATGCTTTCACTGTAGCTTTTACTACATTGTGTGGATTTGAAGATCCCAAAGATTTAGCCAACACGTTATGTACACCTGCACTTTCCAATACTGCACGCATAGAGCCTCCGGCGATTACTCCCGTACCTTCAGAGGCCGGTTTTATCAATACTTTTGCTCCGTCAAACATGGCTAATTGGTCATGCGGAATAGTTCCTTTTAATACCGGTACTTTTACCAGATGTTTTTTAGCATCATCAATACCTTTAGTAATGGCTTCTTGCACCTCACGTGCTTTTCCCAACCCATAGCCTACTGTTCCATTACCATCACCTACAACTACTAACGCTGAAAAACTAAATGTACGTCCACCTTTGGTAACTTTCGCTACTCGTTGTATTCCTACTACTTTTTCTTTCAATTCCAGCTCAGCTGTAGTTCTTACTTTATTTTCTTTTACTTTTGACATATTCTATATTGTAATTAAAATTTAGAATTGTAACCCTGCTTCGCGTGCAGCTTCAGCCAATGCTTTTACTCTACCGTGATATAAGAATCCGTTTCTGTCGAAAACGACATTGCTAATATTAAGTGCTTTTGCTTTATCTGCAACAGCAGTACCCACTGCTTTAGCTTGTTCGGTTTTAGTACCACTGAATTTTGAAGAACTCACCGTAGCCAAGGTTTTAGCGGTAGTATCGTCAATAATTTGTGCGTAGATAGCAGTATTGCTTCTGAATACACATAATCTTGGTCTTTCTCCAGTTCCGTCAATCTTTTTACGGATTCTGTATTTTATTTTTTGTCTTCTGTTTAATACAGCCATGATGCACTGATTTTTATTTTGTTAACGGCTATTGTTATTTTTTACCTGCAGATTTACCTGCTTTTTTGCGCAATACTTCTCCTGCAAATTTAATCCCTTTACCTTTGTATGGTTCAGGTTTTCTGAGGCTTCTCAATTTGGCAGCTACTTGACCGATAAGCTGTTTATCAGTACTTTCCAAAGTTATTTTGGGTGGCTGACCTTTCACCATTTCGGTGCTTACTTTCACTTCATCCGGCAAAAGAACATATACCGGGTGAGAAAAACCTATAGACAACTCTAACAGCTGTCCTTGATTGCTGGCACGGAAACCCACACCGACTACTTCCAGTTGTTTGGAATAGCCTTCACTTACACCAGTTACCATATTTTGCAACAATGCACGGTATAAACCATGTAATGCTTTGTGTCTTTTTTGATCAGTGGGGCGAGAAACAAGTACTTCACCGTTTTCCACTTTCACTTGGATATCTCTGTCTAATCTTTCAGAGAGCGTGCCTTTAGGTCCTTTTACAGTAATAACATTATTATCTGCAACCTGAATTTCAACCTTAGCGGGCAACTTTATGGGTAATTTTCCTATACGAGACATGATTGATTTTTTTTAAGATACCAAACAAATAATTTCACCACCTACATTCATCTGTTTTGCCTGTTTGTCTGTCATCACTCCTTTGGAGGTTGAAAGAATAGCAAGCCCTAATCCGTTTTTAACACGAGGTATGTTTGTTACGTGAGCGTAACGGCGCAAACCGGGTTTGGATACGCGAATTAGCTCGCGGATGGCAGGTTCTTTCGTATCGCTGTTATATTTTAACGCAATCTTGATATTTCCTTGAGGACCTAATTCTTCTTCAAATTTATATTTTAGGATATACCCGTTATCGTAAAGAATTTCGGTAAGTTTCTTTTTCAAATTTGAAGCAGGAATGTCCACAATTGTATGTCCTGCGAGTTGTGCATTTCTGATTCTTGTTAAGAAATCTGCTATTGGATCTGTAACCATTTATTTTTTTGTTTTAGACCGCTTAGATGTGAGACTTAAATTGCTGTCAACTCAGTTTCCCACCTTCACTTTATATTAAACCATTTATTTTCTTCTCTTTTTTACCAGCTTGCTTTAGAAAGTCCCGGAATTTTACCATAGCTTGCTAAATCGCGGAACTGGATTCTGGATAACCCGAAAAATCCGATATACCCTCTTGGTCTTCCGGTCAGTTTGCATCTTCTTCTGTAACGAACCGGTGATGCGTTTTTAGGAAGTTTATCCAATTCATCCCATTTACCTTCTGCCTTTAATTGTTCGCGCTTTTCTTTGTATTTATTGATTAATTTCAATCTTTTTGCGTCGCGCGCTTTCATTGATTCTTTTGCCATAATTTATTTTTTCTTGAATGGTAAACCTATTTCCTGTAATAATGAATATGCTTCTTCATCTGTATTTGCCGTTGTAACAAATGTGATGTCCATCCCGCTGATTCTGGAGATTTTATCTATATCAATTTCCGGGAAGATGATATGCTCGGTAATACCCAATGTGTAATTTCCTCTTCCGTCAAAAGATTTATCGTTAATTCCTTTGAAGTCGCGTACCTGCGGTAAAGCTACTGCCATCAATCTCTCCAAAAATTCGTACATTCTGTCTCCTCTAAGGGTTACACGAACACCGATTGGCAAATTTTCTCTCAATTTAAAGTTTGAGATGGCTTTTTTAGATTTGGTAGATACTGCTTTCTGACCTGCGATTCTGGATATTTCATCCAATGCGTTATCGATCAGTTTTTTGTCAGCAACTGCCGCACCCACGCCTTGATTGATAACAACTTTGGCAATTTTAGGTACTTGCATGATAGATTTGTAGTTATACTTTTTCTTCAAAGCATCTACCACCTGCTCTTTGTACTTTTTCTTTAATGTAGGAATATAGCTCATTATCTAATTACCTCCCCTGTGTTTTTTGCTATTCGAATAATTTTTCCGTCTTCTACTTTTTTGCCTACTCTGGTCGGAACATTCCCAACCAACAGCATTAAATTAGAGATATTCAAAGGTGCTTCTTTTTTCACGATACCCCCTTGTTGTTCTTGAGCGTTGGGCTTAGTGTGGCGATGAATCATGTTTACACCTTCTACCAATGCTTTATTTTCTTTAGGATATACTTCCAAAACCTTGCCTTGTTTGCCACGGCTGGCTCCGGAAATTACGATTACCGTATCTCCTTTTTTTATTTTCAATTTTGGCGCAAAGCGCTTTTGTGTGGATGTGTTCATATTATAATACTTCAGGCGCTAATGAAATAATTTTCATAAAATCTTTATCTCTCAACTCTCTGGCCACCGGACCAAAGATACGTGTACCTCTCGGCTCGTCTTGGTTATTCAACAATACGACTGCATTATCGTCAAAACGAATGTAAGAACCGTCTTTTCTTTTCACTTCTTTCTTCGTTCTCACTACAACGGCTTTAGATACCTGTTTCTTTTTTACGTTGCCTCCCGGCATGGCATCTTTCACAGATACGACAATTTTGTCGCCTATGGATGCATAGCGAGATTTTGTGCCTTTAAGCACACGGATGCAAAGTACTTCTTTTGCTCCGCTGTTATCTGCTACTCTTAATCTTGATTCTTGCTGTATCATGGTTATTTAGCCTTTTCTAAAATTTCTACTAGTCTCCATCTTTTTGTTGCACTTAACGGACGAGTTTCCATTATTTTCACGGTATCGCCAACGCCACACTCGTTTTTCTCATCATGGGCATGGAATTTCTTGGTTTTTTTCAAGAATTTACCATATTTTGGATGTTTCAGTTTTCGCACAACAGAAACGGTTATGGTTTTATCCATTTTATCGGACGTAACAACACCGATTCTTATTTTTCTAAATTTTCTTTCTGTATCTACCTGAGTCATTTCTGTTTATTTAGATAGTTTTCTTTTGCTAATTTCTGTGGAAATACGAGCAATGTGTTTTTTAGTTTCTTTAATTACATTGGTGTTTTCCAGTGGCGTGATAGTATGGTTGAATTTTAGTTTGGATAACTTCATTTTTGAAGCATACAATTCATTGCTCAACTCTTCGTCTGTCCAGCCTTCTATTTCGTGATAATTTATTTCTGTTGCCATTTTTTATTTTTTACGCGTTAGCATCATAATCTCTGCGAACCACAAATTTTGTCAATACAGGTAATTTCTGAGCTGCCAATCTCAAAGATTCTTCAGCTAATTCTTTAGAAACCCCTTCTACTTCAAACAAGATACGACCGGGTTTGATAACGGCAACCCAATGGTCTAATGCTCCTTTACCTTTACCCATACGTACTTCGGCAGGTTTCTTAGTTATCGGTTTATCCGGGAAAATACTAATCCATACTTTACCTTCACGTTTCATATTTCTTGTCAGTGCAATACGAGCTGCTTCTATCTGACGGTCGGTGATTCTGCCTTCATCTAAGGATTTCAAACCGAAAGATCCGAAAGACAATGTAGAGCCACGGTGTGCAATGCCTTTGATAGGCATTTTATGTACTCTTCTAAATTTTACTCTTTTGGGCTGTAACATCTCTTCTTAATTGATATTGAATAATGAATGTTTGTTTTTATTTTTTTCTTGGTCCTCTTTCTGAGCGCTCTCCTCTTGGTTTACCACCACCTCTTTTGTCACCGCCTCCGCGTCTGTCGTCTCTGCGGTCTCCTCTTTCTCCTCTGTCACCGCGACCCGGTTTTTTAGAGCTTTCTTCGATTCCTAAAGATGTAGATAAATCGCGTTTTTGGAATACTTCACCTTTACAAATCCACACTTTTACACCGATTTTACCGTAAATTGTTTCTGCTTCTTTCCAAGCGTAATCGATATCGGCACGGAAAGTATGCAATGGAGTTCTTCCCTCTTTATATTCTTCACTTCTTGCCATCTCAGCACCACCTAAACGACCGCTGCATTTTACTTTAATTCCTTCAACTCCCATACGCATTGCTGAGGCAATAGCCATTTTAACGGCACGACGGAAATTTACACGAGCTTCTAATTGTTTGCAGATCGTTTCACCAACGATAGCTGCATCGATTTCAGGACGACGAATCTCATTGATATTGATTTGAACATCTTTTTTCGTCAGTTTTTTGATTTCCTCTTTGATTTTATCTACTTCATTACCGCCTTTACCGATGATGATACCCGGTCGGGATGTATGTATAGAAATCGTAATTCTGTTTAAAGTTCTTTCAATAACGATTTTAGAGATCCCGCCTTTTTGGATACGAGCGTTCAAATATTTTCTGATTTGCTGATCTTCTATCAGTTTATCGCTGAAATCTTTTCCACCGTACCAGTTGGAATCCCATCCACGGATAATTCCTAATCTATTTGCTATTGGATTAGCCTTAGTTCCCATTAATTATATAATTTAATTTTCGTTATTATCTTCTGTTACCAAAGTAGCTCCTTCCATATTACGGCTTGCCAATTCGAGCGTTACATGATTTGAGCGTTTGCGTATTCTGTAAGCTCTGCCTTGTGGTGCAGGTTGGAAGCGTTTTAAAACACGACCGCTGTCAACTTTTACTTCTTTTACATACAATTCACTTTCTTCAGCAGTGTTTTCAAATTTTTGCTCCCAGTTGTTAATTGCAGAGCGCAATAATTTTTCAACTGTTTTTGACGCATGCTTCGTAGAGAATGTCAATATATTCAATGCATCAAACACATCTTTTCCGCGAATTACATCTGCCAGTAATCTCATTTTGCGTGGTGATGTAGGCACTTGGTTTGCTTTTGCCACACATGCTGTTTTCTTGGCTTCTTTTCTTGCTTCAGCAACTAATCTTTTTCTTGCACCCATTTTTTATTATTTTCTGTTTCCTGAATGTCCTTTAAATTGGCGGGTAGGTGAAAATTCTCCTAATTTATGTCCTACCATGTTTTCGGTAACATATACCGGTATGAATTTGTTGCCATTGTGTACTGCGAAAGTATGACCAACAAAATCTGGTGTAATCATAGAGGCTCGAGACCATGTTTTGATTACTGTTTTCTTATTGCTTTCATTCATGGCATCCACTTTTTGTTGTAAGTGATATGCGATGTAAGGTCCTTTTTTTAAACTTCTTGCCATTTCAGTTAAGCGTTATTTAGATTTTCTACTAATAATATATTTATTTGACGTTTTCGTTCTGCTTCTCGTTTTCAATCCTTTAGATGGAATACCTTTTCTTGAACGCGGATGACCTCCGGAAGCTCTACCTTCTCCACCGCCCATCGGGTGATCCACAGGGTTCATTACTACCGGACGTGTGCGAGGACGTCTTCCTTTCCAACGAGCCGCACCTGCTTTACCGTCAACGGTTAAGTTGTGGTCTGAATTAGATACTGTTCCTATCGTGCCCAAGCAAGTTGCCAAAACCATTCTTGATTCGCCTGAGGGCAATTTAATGATTGCATACTTACCGTCTTTACCCGTTAATTGAGCAAATGTTCCTGCACTTCTGCAAATAGCAGCCCCTTTTCCCGGTTGCATTTCGATATTGTGTACTACAGAACCCAAAGGCATATTGCCTAAAGGCAGTGTATTGCCTACTTCAGGAGCAACTGTTTTTCCTGAAACGATTTCTTGCCCTACTTTTAATCCCTCCGGAGCAATGATATATCGTTTTTCGCCGTCTTTATATACAACTAATGCTATAAATGCTGAGCGATTCGGATCGTATTCAATGGTTTTTACCATAGCCGGGATATCAAATTTATTGCGTTTGAAATCGATGATACGATACTGACGTTTGTGTCCGCCACCGATATAACGCATGGTCATTTCACCTTTTTGGTTACGACCACCGGATTTCTTAATCGGTGCGAGTAATGATTTTTCAGGTGCAGATGCAGTAACTTCAGCGAAGGCATTCGTTACTTTATATCTAAGTCCCGGGGTAATCGGATTATATTTTCTTGTTGACATGCTTGCTTTTACTTTTCAGATTATAAATCGTTATAGAAATCAATAGACTCGCCTTGTGCTATTTTTACGATAGCTTTTTTGTAGCTTCCTTTTTTACCGGAAACAATCGCTTTTTTAGTGAAACGATTTTTAGGTTTAGAAGGCATAACGGCAGTATTCACATCTTCTACATTAACGCCATACATACTTTCTACCGCTTTCTTGATTTCTACTTTATTTGCCTTTTTGTCCACCACGAACGTATATTTACCGGCTTTGTCAGTCAGTTTTGTTGCTTTTTCCGTGATGATCGGTTTTTTCAGAATATCCATTTTCTCTCGGATTTATTATTTTTCAAATGTCTCGATTGATTTTTCGGCAATCAAGATGGTATTGTTATTCATGATTTCGTAGGTATTCAAAGAATTAGCCAAACCTATGCTCGTGTTTTTCAAGTTTCTGCTTGATAAGTACACGTTATCGTTTAACTCCGGCAAAATCAACAATGTTTTTTTGTTCTCTAAGCCAAATCCTTTAAGTACCGCAATAAATTCTTTAGTTTTTGGTTGGTCAAAGTTGAAGTCTTCCACCACTTTTATTGCAGAAGCTGCCATTTTAGTAGAAAGCGCTGAAAACTTAGCTAAATCTTTCACTTTTTTATTCAACTTAAAGCTATAATCGCGTGGTTGAGGACCGAATATACGTGCACCACCTTTAAACAATGGGTTTTTGATACTTCCTTTACGAGAACCACCCGTACCTTTTTGTTTGTGTAGTTTACGTGTAGAACCGGATAATTCAGATTTCTCAAGCGTTTTATGCGTACCACTTCTTCTTCCGGCTAAGAATTGTTTTACCGCCAGATAAATCACGTGCTCATTAGGCTCAATTCCAAAGATTGCGTCCGGCAACTCTACCGTTCTGCCTGTTGATTCGCCTTTTATATTATATACATCTACTTTCATCTTGTCTTCCTGTTAAAATTTGGAATTTATTTTACTTCAATTTTCAGGTATGAACCGTTGAA
>CAYVGM010000009.1:0-2737 GCA_964451125.1 uncultured Chitinophagales bacterium | reverse complement strand
TCAGCCAAAACTGATTTAGGAGAAGCTCCGGATTTTTCAAAATGTTTTTTCATCGGCTTGGTGGTGTTTTTTTCTTTTTTATCACCGTAGCCTAATTGTATTGCATCGTACCCGTCTTTATCTTTCGATTTTTTCTGAGTTACTACGCATGGACCTACTTGTATCAGGGTGCAAGGCACTATTGCGCCTTCATCTCCGAAGATACTGGTCATTCCTACTTTTGTTCCTAATAATCCTGCCATGACTTAATTATACTTTTATTTCAACATCAACACCACTTGGTAATTCCAATTTCATCAGCGCATCTACTGTTTTAGGTGTTGCGCTATAAATGTCTAACATTCTTTTGTGCGTACACAATTTAAACTGTTCGCGAGCTACCTTATTTACGTGGGGAGATTTTACCACTGTAAATATTTTTTTGTTGGTAGGCAATGGAATAGGTCCCGTAACTACGGCACCGGCACTGCGAACTGTTTTCACAATCTTTTCGGCAGATTTATCCACCAAATTGTGATCATAAGATTTTAATTTTATTCTAATCTTTTGTGCCATGATATTAATCTGCTTTTACTTTTGATTTTTGTTTGGCAATAACCGTTTCCGTAATATTGTTAGGCGTAGGTGCATAATGAGAGAACTCCATAATAGAGGTTGCTCTACCGGATGTAATTGTTCTCAAATCTGTTACATATCCGAACATTTCAGACAAAGGCACTTTAGCCTTAATTACTTGCGCATTGTTTTTCATTTCCATGCCTTCCATCATACCGCGACGACGGTTTAAGTCGCCTACTACATCACCCGTATTTTCTTCAGGAGTGATTACTTCTAACTTCATAATCGGCTCTAACAAGATTGGATTTGCTTTTTTACAAGCTTCACGGAATGCAAATTTAGCTGCTTGTTCGAAGGAGAAAGAGTCAGAGTCAACCTGATGGTAAGAACCGTCGTGCAAACGTACTTTAAGACCAGGAACTTCAAATCCTGCCAATACGCCTGTTTTCATTGCTTCTTTAAATCCTTTTTCTACAGACGGAATAAATTCTTTCGGAATTGCACCACCAAAGATGTCGTTTACGAATATCAACCCTTCTGCTCCTTCTTCACCCGGTGTAATTTCTACCTCAATATCTGCGAATTTACCACGACCACCAGACTGTTTCGCATATTTTTCTCTGTGATTAACCACTTTAGTAATCGTCTCTTTATAGTTTACTTGCGGAGCACCTTGATTACATTCCACTTTGAACTCACGCAATAAACGGTCAACGATAATTTCTAAGTGTAACTCACCCATACCACTGATCACGGTTTGAGCAGTATCTTCATCATAACGCACTTTGAAAGTAGGGTCTTCCTCTGCTAATTTTGCCAAAGCCATACCTAATTTATCGGCATCCTTTTGTGTTTTTGGCTCAATAGCCAAACCGATAACCGGATCCGGGAATTTCATAGATTCCAATACGATAGGTGCATTTTCAGCACATAATGTATCACCGGTACGGATATCTTTAAATCCTACTACAGCTCCGATATCTCCTGCTGCCAATTTTTCAATTGGATTTTGTTTATTTGCATGCATTTGGAAGATACGTGAAATACGTTCTTTATTGCCACTTCTTGAGTTTAATACATAAGAACCGGCATCCAATATACCTGAATATGCACGAGTGAAAGCTAAACGACCAACATAAGGGTCAGTAGCAATTTTAAATGCTAAGCCTGCAAATGGTTCTTTATAATCTGGTCTTCTTACCACTTCTTCGCCTGTATCCGGATTAGTACCTATGATATTTGGTCTGTCTAATGGTGATGGCATTAATTCCATTACCAAATCCAACATGGTTTGAACGCCTTTATCTTTGAATGAAGAGCCGCACAACATCGGTACAATTTTCATATCCAAGCAAGCCGCACGCAATGCATCCAGTATTTCTCTTTCTGTAATAGATGAAGGATCATCAAAGAATTTCTCCATCAGTTTATCATCATATTCAGAAACTGCTTCTAATAATTTCTCTCTCCACTCTGTAGCTTCTGCTACCATATCCGCCGGTATTTCTACTACCTCGTAGGTCATTCCCCTGTCGTGCGTATTCCAAACAATACCACGGAAGTTGATTAAATCTACAACGCCTTTAAAGCTGTCTTCAGAGCCGATTGGCAACTGCAAGGGAACGGCATTGGAGCCTAACATTTTTTTCACTTGCTCTACCACCATTAAAAAGTCAGCACCTGAGCGGTCCATTTTATTTACGAATCCTAAACGAGCTACGTTATAGTTGTTTGCCAAGCGCCAGTTGGTTTCAGATTGAGGCTCAACGCCGTCAACAGCAGAGAATAAAAACACTAAGCCATCCAATACGCGCAAAGAGCGGTTTACCTCAACGGTAAAGTCAACGTGGCCCGGTGTATCGATGATGTTTACATGATATTCTTCGCCACGGTATTTCCATTTTACAGTAGTAGCTGCTGAAGTAATGGTGATTCCACGCTCAGCTTCCTGCACCATCCAGTCCATTGTAGAAGCACCGTCATGTACTTCTCCAATTTTATGGTTTACCCCTGCATAATACAATATACGCTCGGTAGTTGTAGTTTTACCTGCGTCAATATGCGCTGCAATCCCTATATTCCTTGTATATTTTAAATCTCTTGACATTGTTGCTGAATTTCTAAACGATTATACTTTAAAGTGAGAGAAGGCTTTATTCGCTTCGGCCATTTTGTGGGT
>CAYVGM010000008.1:24152-25768 GCA_964451125.1 uncultured Chitinophagales bacterium | reverse complement strand
CGTTTCAAAAGATTATAAAAATGCTGTGAAAGATTGGAAAGAATAAGCAAGACAGGCAGCAGTTAAAAAATTTAGAAGAAGGAGGGCAAACCTACAAAATTCATTACTAGCAATTCTAATGTACATTTTTTGGTATGTTATTAAACCATATTTAAAAGTTGCATCTTCGTCACATCCTGTTTGTCGTACAATACGCAATCACCAAGGAAAAACTAACCCTTTTGTTGCTTTATTCCCCATTTTGCCATTGCTTCAAGAATTGGAAAAATCTCCTTACCACTTTTAGTTATAGTATATTCAACTCTTGGAGGTACTTCTGCAAATACTTTTCTTGAAATTAATTTATCGTCTTCTAATTCTCTTAACTGTGCAGTTAGCATTTGTTTGCTTATTGTGGGAATACTGCGTTGCATTAAACCAAAGCGATTTACACCCATTTGTATTCGAGTAAGAATGATAGGCTTCCATTTACCTCCTATTATTTTCAAAGTATATGTTACAGGACAGGCTTGAAAATATTTTTCAAATTCTTCTTTGCTCAAGTCCATTATTTCTTCAATAGTCTGTTTTTTCATACTATGACATTTATTTATAACTACTTGCAAATGTAGAACTATAAATAGACATTTGCAATTCAAATTTAAAAAAGATAAAAAATGAGTAATTTAAAATTAGTAGTAGAAACTTTCTACAACAAATGTTTGACTGTAAATACAGAAACTAATACCAACGAAGTATTAGAAACACTTTTAGCAGAGGATTTCAAATCAAAAAACGCTGCAGGCGAAAAACCCAAACAAGCTTTAATAGGACAAATTGCTATGTTTTGGAAAATAATGCCGGATATGAAATGGGAAATTCAAGAAACAATTGAACAGGGAAATCAAATTGTGGTGCGTTCACTTTTAAGTGCTTCACCTATCGGCAATTTTAAAGGTGTAGAATGTGACGGTACTAAAAAATTTCAAACAATGGCTATTGACATTCACACTATTGAAAATGGACAAATCAAGCAAGTGTATCATTGTGAAGAATGGGAAACTGCTATCAACCAATTACAAAATAAATAAAATGAATAAAAAAATAACTGTAATTGGAGCAACAGGGATGATAGGCATTCCTGTTACAAAAGAATTAATTAAAGCAGGCTTTGAGGTTACAGCTTTGGTAAGGAATACAGAAAAGGCGAAACAAATATTTCCACAAGGTATAAATTTTGTAAAAGGAGATATTGAAAATATTTCTTCCATAGCAGCAGCAATTAAAAATGCCGATGGAGTTTATATCAATATTTCTACACGAGCCACAGATAAAGAAAATCAATTTAATCCCGAAATGCAAGGAATGGATAATATACTTTCGGCTTTAAAAAAATCCAATGTAAAACAAGTGGCTTATTTGTCCTCCTTTTTAGCAAGAAATTATAATGGAAATTGGTGGGTTATGAATGCCAAAAAACAAGGCATATCCAAAATTAAAAACTGTGGCATTCCCTACACTATTTTTTATCCTTCCAACTTTATGGAAAATTTTGCTTCCGAAGGAATGAAGAGAGGCAACAAAGTAAATTTTATAAAATCAAGTGTCAATAATAAAGCTTGGTGGATAGCAGGAGA
>CAYVGM010000008.1:13336-24052 GCA_964451125.1 uncultured Chitinophagales bacterium | reverse complement strand
CAAAAAACTTGGGACGAATTGGGTAAATCTACTTTATCAATAAATGATTTCGCAAAAAATGGATAACCGACAAAAAATAGCCTTAATAACAGGAGCAACAGACGGTATTGGAAAAGCATTGGCTTTTAAATTGGCAAAAGAAAATTATGAGGTTGTCATTATAGGTAGAAATCCTGATAAAGTAAAAGCAACTGTAAGTGAGCTGAAATCCCAAAAAAGCATTAGTTTAGTTAGTGGTATATCTGCTGATTTAACAATAATGTCAGAAGTAAAAATAGCAACAGATATTTTTTTGCAAAATCATAAACGGTTAGATTTATTGGTTTTAAACGCTAATTCTATTTCAAACGAAAGAATTGTAACCGCAGAAGGAAATGAAGCAAATTTTGCGATTGGTTATTTATCACGTGTTTTAATGATACAAAAGTTAGAAAGCGTTTTAGAAGCAACACCAAAATCTCAAATAATTTCTGTAATTGGATTAGATACTGCACCCATTGACTTTGATGATATTACTATTAAAAAAGATTTTACTGGAAGAAAAGGTTTGACAAGATGGCAATGGGCAATAAACTTATTTATGCAAGATTATAACAAAAAAAATAAAGTACCTATAAATTTTTATATGCCAGGTTTAGTAAGAACCAAAATATTAAAAAATGAGCCTCAACCGATGCGATTATTCGTTCAAATTATGAATGTTATTATGGGCATAACACCTGAAAAGGCAGCTGAAAATATGTATCAAGTTATAGAACAAATTACTTTGGCTAATAAAAGAAATACAACATTTTCATACGCCAAAGAAAGAAAACCATTAAAAATAAAAACACAAAAAGGCGACACCGAAAAATTATTGGCAGTTACTGAATCACTTTTAAGCAAGTATTAAAAGAAACTATGCATAATAGGAATAGCTATTTCGCAACTTCAATTTCTTTTATGAGGGCGATACTTTCAGTATTTATTATTGTAATTGTTTATATTAAACTTTTTTATTTTTAGTTATTATTTTACTATATTATGATGTAAAGTAATACAGATAATGTAGTAGAAAAATAAGGCTTTTTAGGGCTGTTTTTAGCTTGTTTTTTATTGCATTTTGTACCATTTTTATAGTCAATTTTGATAACGCATTCGATATTAACTAGAAATGCTCTATATCATTTCATCTTGACAAACCTATTTCGTATCATCTGACTGGAAGAATTGCATTATTCATAGTAGAAAAAAAACATCAAGTCTATTTGTTGTTAATTTCCATTTGTTTTTATCAGATGAAACTATATGCTGCCGGGTTTACTCTGCTTTATGTGATATTTATTGGTAAATCTTCCGATGATAAAAATGCTGCGGTAGATATGTTCTGCAATTTGCAGATTGTCGATATCTTCTTGTTTTACCCGTCGATGAACCGGATTGATCGTACCTCCCGGGCCACCCGGAGCAGCATGTATGTCATACTGAAACTCGGGATTGACCAAGGTACCTCTGGGATACATGATGCCGGGTACTCCTTGTCCTACAATATTCGTATTTGCCGGATGCACCAAACCCAGGGTATGCCCAAATTCGTGAGCTATAGTTGTTGAGCCTGCATATAAATTATCAATCAGCAAATAGCCGGAATTGCTGCCAATGCCGTCCACCTGTGAAATATTGCCTGCGATATAATCTTCTACCCTGAAAAAATTATGCATGGGATTCGTGTTGCTCATTATCGTTTCCGGAGCTATCAGACTATTGTATTGTGCACCGATTTTAAATCGCAACGAATACGGCATACTATTCAGCATTACCATGCCGTTTGGCTCATTCCACATCGCCTCTGTTTCTTTTGCCAACTGAATACTTAATTCATAAGAGGCACTATCACCATAGGTAATAAAATTTGCATTTATGTTTATTATACTCGAAGCCGTATCAAGTTCTATTGTACCCATGTGTATCGATTTAATGTGAAATGATTATCTTTATATCATGCAAGATAAAATTAGTAAAATACTCCAAAGTTCTATTGATATAAAAAGAGAAATTCTGGCAAATGACAAAATATTGAAAAATATTGAGCAGGTAGTGAATGCTGCTATTGCCTGTTTTAAGCAGGGAGGAAAAGTATTGACTTGCGGGAACGGCGGTTCAGCAGCCGATGCACAGCATCTTTCTGCAGAACTGTCCGGAAGATTTTATAAAGACCGCAATCCCTTGTTTGCAGAAGCATTGCATGTAAATACATCTTATTTAACAGCCGTTGCCAACGATTATAGTTTTGATGAAGTGTATGCACGTTTGGTAAAAGCAAAAGGCAAAAACGGTGATATTCTCTGGGGATTTTCTACATCTGGAAATTCCGAAAATATCCTGCGTGCATTTATACAGGCTAAAGCATCTGACATGATTACTGTAGGTTTTACGGGAGAAAGTGGCGGCAAGCTGGCTCCGCTATGTGATATTCTGATCAATGTACCGTCAACAGATACACCCAGAATTCAAGAATGCCATATCGTAATTGGTCATATCATTTGTGAATTGATTGAAGACAATTTATTCTGATGAATTCTTATCCTATTATCATTTTAGCCGGAGGTAAAGGCACACGACTGAGCAGTGTAGTCAGTGATGTACCCAAGCCAATGGCCTTAGTAAACGGTAAACCCTTTCTGCATTACCTGTTCAGTTATTTGCAACAACAAAAAATACAGCAGGTCATACTTTCAGTAGGTTTTTTATCGGAAGTGATAATCCAGTATTTCGGGAATGAGTACTTGGGAATTGAAATTAAATATGTAATAGAAAAAGAAGCATTAGGTACCGGAGGGGCAATAAAATATGCCTTTGAGCAGATCGATGAAGCGGCGTATGTCATTAATGGTGATACGTTTTTTAATATCGATTTGAAACAACTTGCTGATAAAAATGCAGATGCGGTAATCGCCTTGAAACCCATGGAAAAATTTGAACGTTATGGAACAGTTGAATTGGACAACGACAGTAGGATTAGCCATTTTCTGGAAAAAAAATACTGTGAAGAAGGGCTGATTAACGGCGGAATATATTTTATTCAAAAATCGGTTTTTGACAAAACCCAAACACCGGATAGTTTTTCCATGGAAAAAAATATTTTTGAAAAACATGCTGATGATTTAAAGATTCAAGGCAAAATTTTCACCGATTATTTTATAGATATTGGCATTCCTGAAGATTATCATCTGGCACAACATTACTTTTCATCCTTACTATGAACAAATTGCAAATCACATCTGACTGGACTTTATTTTTAGACCGTGATGGTGTAATCAATAAAAAAATAGAAAACGGCTATGTCTTAAGTCCCGATGATTTGGAGTTCCTGCCGGGTGTATTCTCATTTTTAGCTGAAGCTGCAATCCAGTTTCAAAAAATAATAGTAGTAACTAATCAGCAATGCATTGGTAAAGGATTGCTCACGGTGGCAGCGCTACATGAAATCAACAGTTATATTTTAAATTTAGTTGAACTGAATGGCGGTCGAATTGATGCAGTTTATTTTGCTCCGGATTTAGCCGAAGAACACAATACACTGAGAAAACCGGCTACCGGAATGGCTGAGTTGGCAAAGGCTGATTTTCCTGAAATCAACTTTGAAAAAAGTCTGATGATAGGCGATTCACTTTCGGATATGCAGTTTGGTAAAGTATTGGGCATGACTACTATTTTCTTAAATGCAGAAAAAGTAAAATCAGATTTGATTGATTTTGAAGCTGGGAGCTGGAAAGAAATTTTAGAATTATTCTAGAAAAAAAATGGGGACAACAATGGGGTTCGAACCCACGACCCTCGGAACCACAATCCGATGCTCTAACCTACTGAGCTATGTTGTCCATAAATAAAAGAGCTTCTACTAAAAATCTTGCTCTTTGAGCAAGATTTTTACGCAGAGAGAGAGGGATTCGAACCCCCGGACCTTTTACAGTCAACGGTTTTCAAGACCGCCGCATTAAACCGCTCTGCCATCTCTCTAAAAAAGGCAAGCGACTTATATCGCACCGCTACAACCAAACTACCTTTGCTGCCTTCCGACCCTGGAGGATTTGCAGGGAGCTGGTCGTATAAGACTTGCCCGCACAAAAATAAACATTTTTAAGCATTCTTCCATACGTGTTTTTAACTTTTACATTAAATATTCAATAAGCCGGCATATTTTTTTGCAGAAGGACTGAAAATATTGATATTCTCATTATCTTTGCTTTCTTACAAAAAATAAATTATTATGGGAAAAGGTGATAGCAGAAGTAAAAGAGGTAAAATTTTCAGAGGCTCTTTTGGAAAATCCAGATTAAAAAAATCAAAAAAAGCTGTTGCAAAAGCAAATTGATTTCTATTAATCAAAGATGTAAAAACCTCAACATAAGTGAGGTTTTTTCTTTTTATTTCATTTTCATTTCAGTAGCAAATTTATAGTCTGCAAAAATAATTCCAGTTGATCGGCATGTACCCAATGCCCTGCTTTTGGTATAGCAATAATTGACGCATTTGGAAAAAAATATCTAATTTCGGCTTCGTCATTTTTTATCAGATAAGCAGACTCCTCTCCTTTTATAAAATAAGTTTCTCCATCAAAAACAGTCTTCACGTTCGGAAATCCCATCAAACTACGATAAGCATGAATGATACCTTCGACATTGCATTTCCATTCAAATTTTCCATTTTCATCTCTTGTCAAATTTTTCAAAATAAACTGGCGTACTCCAAATTCAGGAATGCGCTTTTGTAAAAACTCATCGATTACTTTGCGGTCTTGTGTAGCTTGCAAAGGTGCCTCTGCCATGGCGAACAGTATTTCTTCATGGCCACCGTCATAATATTTAGGCGCAATATCCACTACAATCAGTTTATCCGTTTTTTCGGGATATTGTAAGGCAAACAACATTGCTGTTTTGCCGCCCATAGAATGTCCCATTAAGGTTGCACTTTCCAGTTGTTCCTGCTCCATAAATGCCAAAACATCCAAGGTCATACGCTCATACGACATCTCCTCGGTATGAGGTGAACGCCCATGATTGCGGGCATCCGGCACATAAACAGAATATTTGCCGGACAAACTGCGGGCAATAGTTTGCCAGTTATCCGACGAGCCCAGTAAGCCATGCAGAATGATTAAATGACGAGACGAATCACCAAATTTTTTAAAATATAAATTCAATTTTTACTTAGTTGAATTTGTTCCAATACATGCAAACGTACTAAAATAATGTAATTTTGAAAAATCAAATCAAGATAAAGCATGACCAAACTATCTGTCAATATAAATAAAATAGCCTTGATCCGCAATTCGCGCGGCGGCAACTATCCGGATCTGCTGCAAGTGGCAAAAGATTGTGAGCGATTTGGGGCTGACGGCATTACTGTACATCCTCGTCCTGACGAACGCCATGTGCGTTATGCCGATTTACAACCACTAAAAAACATAGTGACGACAGAATTTAATATTGAAGGTTATCCTGATGAACGTTTTCTACAAAAAGTATTGGAAGTAAAACCTCATCAATGTACACTAGTACCCGATGCTCCCGGGCAAATTACTTCTGACCATGGCTGGAATACCAAACAAAACAAGGAGATGCTGACAGATGTTATTTCTACTCTCCAAAAAGAAAATATCAGAGTATCATTATTTATTGATGCAGATAAGGATATGATTGCAGAAGCAAAAAACTGTGGTGCTGACCGAATTGAATTTTATACCGGTCCGTATGCACATGATTTTTCCATTGATAAAACAAATGCTATAAAACCCTTATTATCTGCCTGTGAATTTGCTGTATCTTGTGGCTTGGGCATTAATGCCGGGCATGATTTAAACTTGCATAATTTGAAGTATTTTAAACAAAACATGCCAAAACTGGATGAAGTTTCTATTGGTCACGCTCTTTTCTCTGATGCCATTTATTTAGGATTGGAAAATACGATAAGACTTTATAAACGATGTTTGGAATAAATAACTAATGGCTATTCACCATAGAATCCAGCACGTGGTAGAGAGAATCTTCATTCGCCTTCCACAAGGTGGAATCTCCGCTGTCATTATATTCTATTGCCAGCATTTTATAGTATTCTTCTTTGCTTAAATGCTGTTCCGTGTCTGTTTTTACATTTGATTTTATGAATGCTGAATCTTCAATTAAGGAATCGAAATTGATGCGATTTATATCGTCTTTATGATTTAATTTTAAAACAGCTACAGAAAGAAAAATTATAAAAGACATAATCAAAACAATATATAGCGCAGCTCTTTTAGTTGTTTCCCAATCTATTTGTGCTGCCCTTTCTTTAGTATAACCTCTTGGATAATAAGTCTTTCTTTTTTCCTGTTGGGGCACAGAATGGCTAATTATTATTGGATTATTTAACTCTAAATCATAGTACCATTTTTGCTTAAAATCAGATAATACAGCATACGCTTCATTGATTTCTTTAAATTTATTTTCAAAAAAAATATTGCCTTTATTGACATCAGGATGATACAATTTTGCAAGACGGTGATACGCTTTTTTTATGGCAACAGCATCAGCCGTTTTGGGTATTTCTAATATTTGGTAGTAGTCTTTCAATTTATAAACAAGCTAAAGTACTAACGGCAGAAAGTACTATTTGTTTTTCAATACTGAATTACTCTCCAAAATATCAATAAAAACATCCACCATTGGGTTTACAAGTTCATTTACTTTATTTTTAATAATAAACTTCGGAAGTAATCCCAAAATCCCCATATCTGCATGAATAAGTAATTTCGTAAAACAGCCATCAGCTCGTTCTTCCATGAATACTTCTACGGTTTGATGAAAAGGAGGCATTTTCGTGAAACTGGTCATCTTTCTGTAAGGTTCCCAAGCCGTTACTTCATATTTCACATTGATATGAAACCCTAAAAACACTTCCACTTCCTGATAGGTAGAGCCTACCATACAGGGTTGTTTATCGAGCCAGTAGCATTTTTCCTGAAAATGTATCCACTCCGGTCTGCGCTCAATATTGGAAATGAGTTCCCATGCTTCATCTTTCGTGCAACGAACAAAATTACTGTATTCAAAAGTCATGAAATAAAAATAAGAAATCTGGTTACATTTTAATCTATTCTGAAAAAAATATGCCTTGGGTTTTCATTTATTGCCATAGGATAACTTCCGGTTTGAAAGAGGATTTTATTTTTGCACCATAAAAAATTAAACATGACTACAAAATCAGCAATCGACTTTAAATTGCCTTACAAAGTAAAAGACATTAGTCTGGCAGCTTGGGGCAGAAAAGAAATTGAATTAGCAGAAGCAGAAATGCCGGGATTAATGGCATTGCGCGCAGAATACGGACGTACTAAACCATTACAAGGTGCACGTATTGCAGGCTGTTTGCACATGACTATCCAAACTGCAGTTTTAATTGAAACACTTGTTCACCTTGGCGCTGAAGTAACATGGTCTTCTTGTAATATTTTCTCTACTCAAGATCATGCGGCTGCGGCTATTGCGGCTGCAGGAATTCCTGTTTTTGCATGGAAAGGTTTGAATGCAGAAGAATTTGACTGGTGTATAGAGCAAACATTGTTTTTCGGTTCGCCGGATCGTCCTTTAAATATGATTTTAGATGACGGCGGTGATTTAACAAATATGGTCTTTGATAAATATCCTGAATTAATCAATGGCATTAAAGGCTTGTCTGAAGAAACGACTACAGGTGTTCACCGTTTATACGAAAGAATGAAAAACGGTACCTTACCGATGCCGGCTATTAATGTAAATGACTCCGTAACCAAATCAAAATTTGACAACAAATACGGCTGCCGCGAAAGTTGTGTAGATGCTATCCGTCGTGCTACAGATGTCATGATTGCAGGTAAAGTAGCTGTAGTTGCAGGTTTTGGTGATGTAGGAAAAGGTTCTGCTGAATCTTTAAGAGGTGCAGGTGCACGTGTAATCGTTACTGAAATTGACCCGATATGTGCATTACAGGCTGCTATGGAAGGGTATGAAGTGAAAAAAATGATTGATGCGGTGAAAGAAGCAGATATCGTTGTAACTACAACAGGTTGTCGCGACATCATCTCGGAAGAACATTTCAGGTTGATGAAAGATAAATGCATCGTTTCTAATATCGGCCATTTTGATATCGAAATAGATATGGCTTGGTTGAATGATAACTACGGACATACAAAAATTGAAATCAAACCACAGGTTGATAAATACACAATTGACAACAAAGATATTATCGTGTTAGCGGAAGGTCGTTTAGTAAACTTGGGTTGTGCTACCGGACACCCGTCCTTCGTTATGTCCAACTCATTTACTAACCAAACCATGGCTCAAATAGAATTGTGGATGAATCACGAAAACTACGAAAACAAAGTGTATGTATTGCCAAAACATTTGGATGAAAAAGTAGCTCGCTTGCATCTTTCAAAAATTGGTGTGGAGTTGGATGAATTATCTACTGCACAATCTGAGTATTTAGGAATAGCAAAAGAAGGTCCATACAAACCGGAGCATTACAGATATTAACAAAGAAAGTGAATATGCCTACATAACCCTGCATTATACTTTCACATATTCAAATACAAAACGTCCTGCACATGCAGGGCGTTTTTTTGTATGACAGGATGTGTGCCGAATTTTATTTATTTTTACATCAAACTACCGTATGTCAAAAATTGCCATTTTCCCGGGTTCATTTGATCCTATTACGATAGGACATGTAGATATTGTTCAGCGTGCACTTCCTTTATTTGATGAGATAATTGTAGCCATAGGCGTAAATACGCAAAAAAAATATCTTTTTGATTTAGTACAGCGCGAACACTGGATTAACAGTGTTTTTAAAAATGAACCAAAAGTAAGTGTAGAAACTTATCAGGGACTGACGATTAATTATTGCAAGCAACGCGGGGCACAATATATCATCAGAGGCATACGCTCTTCTTCAGATTTTGAATATGAAAAGACAATTGCACAGCTCAACCACATGATGGAACCCGATATCGATACTTTTCTAATCTTGTCTTCTCCTGAATTATCAGCAATTTCATCAACCATTGTGCGTGAAATCATCATCGGCAAAGGTGATACGAGTAAATTCTTGCCTAAAGAGGTGGAAATTGATTTGGATAAGTTCTGATTCCTTACTTCTTAATGATAAATTAGTAAAAACCGTACAATTTTCCGAGGGAAATTAATATCTTTGCACCTCATTAAAAAATCCGAATGACTATTTTTAGCCAAAAGGATGTAAAACTTAAAAACATATTTCAATATGGCAACAAGAATCAGATTACAAAGACATGGCGCTAAGGGCGCACCTTTTTACAAAATCGTAGTAGCCAACAAACGTGTAAAAAGAGACGGTAAATTTATCGAATTGTTAGGCACTTACAACCCGACTACTATTCCGGCTTCTATCCAACTGGATGTAAACAAAGCTGTAGAATGGTTGCAAAACGGTGCAGAACCGACACCTACTGTAAAAGCAATCTTGCGTTACAAAGGTGCATTCTTCAAAAAACACTTATTGCGCGGGGTAAAATTGGGTATCGTACAAGCAGATGATGTAGAAACTAAATTTGCTGCATGGGTGGATGCACACGTTAATAAGGTAATAGATCATCAGAAAAAAGCTGCAGATGTAAAACAAGCTAAAATTGATGCCTCTGTAAAAGCTCCAGCTAAAGTTAAAGAACTTCCTGTTGAAGAAACCGTTGAAACAGCTGAAAGTACTGAAACAGTTGCTGAGGCTACAGATGCAGTGGAAAACACAGGCGATGCAACTCCTGAAAATGCAGAATAAAATACTGAAAAAGTAAAATAATCCCGACCTTAGTGTCGGGAATTTTTTTTGTATGGAACTGATAAAATTTGGCAAAATCCTCAAAACACACGGCTTCAAAGGGCATGTCCGCATTGCTTTCGATGCTTTCTACCAGCGCGATTTCGAGCATAGCATAAAAGCATTATTCATCGACAAATTACCGTATTTCATCCAGACAAAAGACATAAACAGCCCCGGAAATGCCATCGTGCTTTTGGAAGAAATAGACACGAAAGAAAAAGCTCAAAAAATTTGCGGCAAAGAAATTTACGTACGAGAAGAAGAACTGGAAGATATTTTTGATGAAGAACAATATGATGAACTTATCGGTTATATTTTAATCGATAAAAAACTGGGGAAATTGGGTAAAATGGAAGATATTTTTGAAACACCTCAACAACTTCTTGCCCAGGTTACCTATCAGGAAAAAGAAATTCTGATACCATTGAATGAGGATTTTATTATTAAAATAGACACTAAAAAGAAATCCATCAGTTTGCAACTCCCTGATGGATTGATAGACAGTCAATAATTATGCGCAAACTTAAACTAGACGAGCTAAATCGAATCAGCAAAGATGCATTTAAACAGGCTGAAAAATTGCCGATAATTGTTGTTTTAGACAATGTACGCAGTGCCATGAATATCGGCTCTGTTTTTCGTTCGGCAGATGCATTTCTCATTCAAAGTATTTATTTGGTAGGCATAACGGCAACTCCTCCTAACCGCGAAATTCTAAAGACGGCATTAGGCGCAACGGAAACGGTAAATTGGCAATATTTTAAAGATGCAGAACATTGTATAGCTCATTTACATGAAAACAACATGGACATCATCGCCATAGAGCAGAGTGATACTTCTGTCTATTTACAAGATTTTATTTGG
>CAYVGM010000008.1:0-13236 GCA_964451125.1 uncultured Chitinophagales bacterium | reverse complement strand
TCTTTAACTTCAAAATCAAATCTAACTCGTATTTTTGCATAAATATTGTGTTTATGCCAAATAAAATTGCTCCTATTCCCATGCCGCAAAACGAGCCTATTTTAGGTTATATGCCCGGTAGCAAAGAACGTGCTGACTTAAAAGCAGAAATTCATCGCAGAAAAAAAATGTTGGCAGATATTCCGATGTTTATTGACGGGAAAGAAATCAGAACTGGTGAGACATTGCCGATTTTCCCGCCACACGAACTGGCACACCAACTGGGACAATATCACAAAGGAAATATGCAGCATATACAAGCTGCCATTGCTACGGCATTGAAGGCAAGAGCAAAATGGGCAGCTATGCACTGGGAAGACAGAGCTGCCATCTTTTTAAAAGCAGCCGATTTAATTTCAGGGCCTTATCGTGCTGCCATCAATGCTGCCACTATGTTAGGGCAATCCAAGAATGTATTTCAGGCGGAAATAGATGCTGCATGTGAGTTGGCAGATTTTCTCCGTTTTAATGTGCGTTTCGCTTCTGAGATTTACAGTGAGCAACCTATATCAGCACCCGGCATTCGCAATACCATAGAGTATCGTCCTTTAGAAGGATTTATTTATGCTATTACCCCGTTTAATTTTACGGCTATAGCCGGAAATCTTTGTGCCTCTCCGGCATTAATGGGCAATGTGGTGGTATGGAAACCTTCACATTATCAGGTATATTCAGCCTGGACGATTATGGAAATTTTCCGCAAAGCCGGACTTCCGGATGGCGTAATCAATATGATTTACACTGATCCTGTTGAAACCACACATGCCATATTATCGCACCCTGATTTTGCAGGCGTACATTACACGGGTTCTACAGCCGTATTTAATTCCATTTGGAAAACTATAGGTGAAAATTTAGATACATATAGAAATTACCCTCGCATAGTTGGAGAAACAGGTGGTAAAGATTTTATCCTGGCACATCCAAGTGCAGACACTGATGTATTGGCAACTGCCATTCTGCGAGGTGCTTTTGAATATCAGGGACAAAAATGTTCGGCATGCTCCAGAGCTTATATTCCAAAATCTTTATGGGAAACCACCTGGGAAAAAATGTATGAAGCATTAAAGACATTTAAAATCGGCAAGACGGATGATTTTTCTGTTATCATGGGTGCCGTTATCAGTGCGGATGCATTCAAACGCATCACCAATTATATAGAACAGGCTAAAGAAAATCCGGATAATATCATCATGTTTGGCGGGGAATATGAAAACCAAAAAGGGTATTTCATTCAACCTACTGTTATCCTTACTAAAGACCCGAAATCTGTTACTATGGTAGAAGAAATTTTTGGACCGGTATTGACAATTTACGTGTATGATGACAAGGAAACCAGACTGGAAGATGTATTAAAACTGGTGGATGAAACATCGGAATATGCACTGACGGGTGCTATTATTGCGCAAGATGTATATGCTGTTGAGCAAATGCAAAAAGCCCTGGTGAATAGTGCAGGTAATTTTTACATCAATGATAAATGTACAGGTGCAGTAGTAGGTCAACAGCCATTTGGCGGGTCACGTAAGTCAGGTACGAATGACAAAGCTGGCAGTAAATGGAATTTATTGCGCTGGGTAACACCACGCACGGTAAAAGAAAGCTATACCCCACCGAAATATTATACCTATCCTTACATGTCAGAAGGTTAGTGAGCGGATAGGTATCTTTTTTTATCATTAAAATGAATTCCTAATTTTATATAAGTGAATATTGCAATTTTTGGTATCGGTTTGATTGGTGGTTCTGCGGCAATTGATTTGCGCAAGGCAAACCCTGACACCCATTTTATTGGAGTAGGCAAAAGCAAAATATCCTGCGATAAAGCCTTGGAACTGGGGTTGGTTGATGAAATTTTGCCCCGCAAAGAAGCCATAAAAAAAGCTGATTTAATCATCTTGACTGTTCCGGTAAATGTATTGATAGATGAGCTAAACTTTGTATTGGATAATATACATGCAGGACAAACTGTTACGGATATGGGTTCTACAAAAGGACATATTATTGATGCCATCAAAGACCATCCCATGCGCATGCGATATGTGGCTTCACATCCGATGGCCGGAACAGAAAACTCAGGTCCATCAGCCGCGATTCCCAATTTATATAGAAATAAAGTGTGTATTATCTGCGACAAGGAAAATACTGCAGAAGATGCACTAAAATTAGTAGAAAGTATGTATGACACATTAGGTATGCGCATAAAATATATGGAGGCACATCAGCACGATATGCATGCAGCTTATGTATCGCACATCTCTCATATCAGTTCCTTCGTTTTGGCTGTTACGGTATTGGAAAAAGAGAAAGATGAAGAAGCCATACTCGAAATGGCAGGCGGTGGTTTTGAAAGCACTGTACGATTAGCCAAAAGTTCGCCGGACATGTGGGCCCCTATTTTTCATCAAAATAAAAATTACTTACTCGAAGTAATGGATACTTATATCGAAAAGATGTATCATTTCAGAAATCTCATCAACAAGAACAAGTATGAAGAGTTAAAAGCATTTATGGATGAGGCTAATGAAATCCGGAAGATTTTAAAGTAAAAAGTGCTGGGTTACTGAAAGAAATACAATAGCTTAATCAAACTTAAATTTTGATGTTGCCCAAAAGCTGAGCATCCTTGCCCACCGAAAAATCAATGGCATTAACAAGATTAAGAATACCGCATTAAAAATGAGTACGTATGGAAAATTATCCAAGCCTACCAGATAAGTGCCGGGAATTATAACGATTCCGCAAATGGCACAACTAATGATATAGCTCATATACATGGACAAAAAATGAAATCCGGTTTCGTTTTTCAGATTAAATCCGCATTTTGGACATTCATCAACCATTTCTGTAAGTTTGGAAAGATGGTAAGGATTGCTGTCTATAAACATTTTTCCCTCGGAACATTTCGGACATTTACAAAGCACTATTGATTTTAACGAACCCATTTTTATTTTTTTGCAAAGGTAGTTACTTTTTTATAGTAATGGAATGATACACATCAAAGAAATAAAAAACGAATGACATTAATAGCCAATGACATCTTTCCTTGTGAAGTAGGCACTGTCGTTTATTTTAACTTTTACCGGAATAAATCCGAGTGCTTTTATCTTTACGTAGCCTACGTAATCTACTTTTATGGGCTTACCTACTGCTAATTTTGCACCTTCTGTAAAAAACTTGGAAAGTGTTGGACCTGTTTGCACATTAATACCTAAAGGCAAATCGAAAGCAGATTGTTTAAAAATTTTGACTTCTCCGATAGACTGCGTAATTGTTCCCAGTTTTTTCCCCTCTATAAAAACATCAATCAAAATTTCTTCTATCTTAACTTTTACCTTATACGGATTGTAGATTACGGCTGTGATGCCCATATCAATCTGTTTGAGTGAAAAGTTTTTAACCGTAAAATTTTTAGTTTCAACGAGGTAAGGGTCATTTGGTGCATTCGTCTGAATAGTATCCCCTGCTTTGGCAAGCATCGTACTAACCATCAGAAATATCAGAACTGCATACTGTTTCAGTGCTTTTGTTTTCATTTATTTTTTCTTTCTTCTTTACGTTGTTCGCGTCTTTCTTTTCGTGCTTCTCTTTTTTCTTCGCGTTTTTCTATTCGCTCTTCTTTAGCTGTTTTATATTCATACGATTCAGCATATTTCACATCGCTGCTTTCCTCTTTGGCACCATCAGATACATTCAGTTTGCCAAGCAACTGTACCGCATAAATTGTTGCAGGTTCACTTCCGGCATCTACAATTTTTCCGCTAACATATTTATAAGAAAATGGAACGGAAAACTCCGTATTAGCATCTATTTTTCGTTTATTTTTTACAACAATAGTGCCAATATCTTTGCCGTCCACACTAAAATTAAGCACCATATCATTCATCATAAAAGTTGCAGTTTTAGAGTTATTTCTAAACACTGCAATACCATTCAGCGTAGCATTTTCTTTTTTGAGATTGCCCAAATCAACATCTGTAATTTTTACAAATTCGATAGCGTGTTGTTCCTGTTTACAAGCATTCAGCATAAAAATGCTAATGCAAGTCAATGTTGCAATTTTTAAATACGTGTACATGTTTTTTTCCTGAAAAATAAATAATCAAAAGTGATACCAAAAATTTTTAATACAATTTTAGATTTACCAACTGCCGCTGCTGCCTCCTCCACTGAATCCTCCGCCGCCAAAACCGCCAAAGCCACCACCTCCGCTGCTGCCCCCCCAACTACCGCCGGATGACCAGCCACCGCCACCACCTCCACCGCCCCATGTCCAGCCACCACCTGACATCGTATAGCCTCTTTTAGAACTTTTAGACATAAGATAAAACAATATCAAAAGGATTAAAATTACCATGATAACAAACAAGACCGGTGGAAATTCTCCTGAACCGTCTTTTTCAGATTCATCATAATGAAAAGAACCGGTCATCAATTGAAATAATCTGTCGGTTGCATCATCTAACCCTTTGAAATAATTGCTTTGCTTGAATGCAGGTGCTAGAATTTCTTCACGAATGCGTTTAGTTGCCAAATCAGTAACATAAGGCTCAAGTCCGGTGCCTACTTCAATACGCATTAACCTGTCTTCTTTAGCTACTAAAATAAGTATGCCATTGTCTTTATTTTGTTGACCTATCCCCCATTTTCTGGCCAGTTGGATAGCATAATCTTCAATCGGATATCCGTCGAGTGTATTTAGTGTAACAATTACAATTTGAGAAGATGTAGAGTCATTATACCTCACCAATTTATCTTCTAAATTTTGTAAGTTTATACTACTCATTAATCCGGCATAATCATTCACCAGCTTGGGCGGGATAGGTGGTTCAGGTATTCCATCTTTATCCAACACTTGTGCATTTACCAATGAGGTAAACGCAATTACGAGCAGGATAATGAGTTTATTCAAATGAAATTTCATTGCTTAATTCGTTGTGATCCAAAAGGTGAATATCCGGAAAATACTTTTTTTGAACCTGTCCTATTTTTTCTATACAATCAATAATTCCGTTGCAATAGTTTCCTTCTGAAAAACTATCATGTAGTTTACTCACTAAATTATCCCAGAAAACATCATCTACTTTTTTGTGTAATGCTTCATCTCCAATCACTGCAAACTTTTTGTCCTCTGGGGCTACATAGATAAGCACAGCATTTCGAAAAATAGTGTTTTGCATATTTAAATGAGTAAAAAGCTCAACAGCCCGTTCATAGGCAGCATTATCGCAACGACTATCGACATGCACCCGAATCTCTCCGGAAGTATCCATCTCTGCCTTGCGAATTGCCGAAACGATTAACTCTTTTTCGTTCGTTTTCAGAAAATCATTTGCTGATGCCATCTCAAAAAATCAGAATTGAACTTTTGGTGCTTTTTCAGTTCCCGGATCTGATTTAAACATGTCTTTAGGTTTAAATTTGAATAAACCAGCTGTGATATTAGTCGGGAATGAACGTGCTTTGGTATTATATGCTTGTACAGCTTCGTTATAGTCTTTTCTGGCAATATTAATGCGATTTTCTGTGCCTTCCAGTTCAGTCATTAAATCAGAAAAAGCTTGTGTTGCTTTGAGGTTCGGATAATTTTCTGATACGGCTAATAAACGGGATAAAGCTCCGCTTAATTGTGATTGTGCTTCTTGAAATTTCTGAATATTATCAGCGTTTACATCATCAGCTTTTATCTGAATGGAAGTAGCTTTGGAACGTGCTTCCATTACAGAGGTCAGCACATCTTTTTCAAATTTGGCTTCTCCTTTCACAGTTTCTACCAAATTGCCGATCAAATCTGATCTGCGCTGATAAGCAGCTTCAACGTCGCCCCATGCTTTTTTTACAGATTCATCTAATGAAACTAATGAATTGTAGCCACAGCTTGAAAATAGCAGTGAAGAACATGCCACTAAAAATAAGACCAAATGTTTTTTCATACAGGATAATTTTAAATTTAAAGATAGTATTTACTCCGCATAAATACACTTTTTAATTCGATTTAGTTCCCCAAAACGTATTTGGTGTAATTTGTACACAATTTTTCAATGATTTATTAATATACTCCAATCGCAAGGGCAAATCAATAAAGGTATTTTTAACTATGGCTTTTATTCAGGAAATTGAATTAATAAAATCAAAAATCGGGCAGTACCAAAAGGAAGGGAAAATCATGTTTGCAGGCTCATCCTTTCAAACACATTCTATACCGATGTTACATATTTTGTCGGAGATTGATAACCGTATTCCCGTTTATTTTCTGAATACCGGATATTTATTTCCTGAGACTATAGCCTACCGGGATGAAATTGCCTCGAAATTCAATTTAAATGTTATTGACCTAAAGTCTTCGACACCAAGAAATATGCAAAAAGACAGCAACGGACGTTTGTTTTTCACATCTGATCCTGATTTTTGTTGCCATTTAAATAAGATTCAACCCTTAGAACCGATATTACAACAATTTGATGTTTGGATTAACGGTGTTAGAGCTGACCAAAATGCCAACCGTGCACAAATGAAAGAAGAACAGCAAACGCCGCATCGTGCAATGCGTTATCACCCCATGTTGCCTTGGACAAAAAAAATGATATGGGATTATATCCGGGAATTTCAAATCCCGCATCATCCCTTAGATAAGGAAGGCTATGTGAGTATTGGCTGCGAGCCTTGTACCAGAAAAATTGATATTTCACAGATGGGCGATGAGCGTATGGCGAGATGGTTTGGGTTAAATAAAACCGAATGTGGGTTGCATACAGAACTGGTGAAATAGTGTTGACACTCTCTGGTCTACTGCCTACTGTACTTTATTTTTGCATACTGCCAACTGCATACAATATACTTCATTGATTTCACTCATAACAATATCTTTATAAAAGAAGCTGAAAAATTTGTTTTATCTTCATTCGGCAATGAAATTGAGTTTTTTATGATTTACCACAACGAAAAATCTGTCTTGTTTTTCAATGGAGAATTTAAACTGGTAACAGATTTTAAAATTAGCCCATTCAATCAAACCTTACATTATGGATATGGTGTGTTTGAAGGTATCCGAGCCTATAATACCCAATCCGGCCCTCACCTATTTAAAGTAAAACGACATTTTGAACGCTTGTTGCATTCTGCAGAAAAAATAAATATCAGGATGCCTTATACCGTTCAGGAAATGATAAACTATGCCTACGAATTAATAGAACGCAGCGGGTTGAAAGAAGCCTACATCCGACCATTAGTATTTATGGATAAGAACATGTCTTTACTGCCACATGATGCAGAAAAGCCAAATGTGTTGATGACTTGTTGGAAATGGAATCGCTATTATCACTCCAATCATCTTAAAGTTTTGGTATCCTCCTGGCGCAGACCGCATCCACGAACTATGCCTGTAGATACTAAAGTTACCGGCAACTATATCAATTCCATTTTAGCATCAGGCGAAGCCAAACAAAAAGGATATGATGATGCATTGCTATTAGATGTAGAAGGCTATATTGCCTCGGGACCGGGTGCTTCATTTTTTATGGAAAAAAACGGACAGTTAATCGTACCGCCATTAGCAAATATTTTTCCGGGCATCACCAGAGCTACGCTTATCGATATTGCCAAACAAATGGGTATTGAAGTTATAGAACGACATTTCGGTGTAGAAGATGCCCTACAGGCTGATGGTGCATTTTACACAGGAACAGCTACAGAAGTAGCCGGCATAGAAAGTATTAATGGGCAGAAATTAAGATTGCCTTGGGAGGACACTATCGGACATTTATTGCACAATCGCTACAAACGCATCGTAGCAGGTAAAGACACTAATTTTTTAGAGTATTTTTAAGCTATGTTTATTGCATTTGAAGGTATAGACGGGAGTGGCAAAAGTACTCAGGCAAAATTGCTGGCAGCGCATTTAAATGCAGCCGGATTTAAAGTTTATCTCACTTTTGAACCTACAGATTCTGAAATGGGTAAACTAATACGAAAGATATTCAGCGGTGAGCGTTCTGCCGACGAACATGTGATTGCAGCTTTGTTTGCCGCCGACAGGTTAGACCATATTTTAAATAGCACAAATGGTATTAAAAAGAAACTGGAGGAAGGATTTATTGTGATTACTGATCGTTATTATTTATCCAGCTATGCCTATCACAGTGTGCATGTAGATATGGATTGGGTAATACAGCTCAACTCGGTGAGTGCTCAGCAACTAAAACCCGATTTTTGTTTTTTTATCGATGTGGATGTAGAAACCAGTATGCAACGCATTGCTGCCAGCCGTACATCCACAGAACTTTATGAAACGAGTGATAATCTCAGAAAAGTAAGAGAAAATTATTTCAAAGCCATAGAAAAGCTACAGAATGATGAAAATATTATTATTGTAGATGGTAAACAAGAAGAAAAGTTTATTAATGCAAAATTGGTTGCAATCATAAACAGCAAATTAGCATTTAGCCGTAAGTAAGTACTTTTGCAAAAAAACTATTTTGGATTTTTTACTTAGAATCTCAATCTTTAGCTTGTTTTACAATATCACTAATCAAATTGGATTTTAAAATTGCTGAAGCTGTTAATACACCACTCATCAGTGCGCCTGCAATACCTACAGTTACAATATCTTGCCCTGTCAAGTAAAAATTTTTAATAGGAGTTTTAGGTTGAAGATAGTCTTTTTCAAAACGTAAGGTACCATGATCCAAGCCATAGATTTCACCTCTGCCATAATTACAAAAATGACGCGTCGTAATCGGTGTAGATAATTCGTAATAATCTATTTTGCCTTTCAACTGAGGTTCTACGCGGTATAAATGTTCCAGTAATCTTTGAGCAAAATATTCTTTAAGCACATCATATTCTTCTCCTCTTTTTTTCCATCTTTCATTTTCCCATTTCTGAAACCACTCATATTTAGCCACCGTAATGATTTCAATAGTTGCCCGTCCCGGATATTTTTCTTCAAACTTCGGATTTTTTGCAGAAGGAAATGAAATATAAACTACAGGAAATTCTTTCTTGTAATTTTCTAAAAAATCCTTCACGGCAATATTATGCAAATTGCCCGTGGGATAAATCCAGTAATTGGCTTTAGGTAAGTTCAGCACATCTGCTGTTTCTGCCAAACCGATATATAAACTTAAATGCCCTGAAGAATGAGGCAAATATTTCACATCTTGTCCATATTTGATTTTTTGTTTGTCTGTAGCCGAAATCAAATGATTGAACGTAGTATGTACACCTGCACCGCTTATCACTAATTTACTTTTAATTTTTCTGCCGTCACGCATTTTCACACCGGCAGCTATTCCATTTTCTGTTTCAATTTCTTGTACATCAGCACCAACAACTATAGCACCTCCATTTTCCAAAATCGAAGGAGCAATCGTATTAAAAATTTCTTCAGAGCCACCAATTGGATAATAACCTCCATTCATATAGTGCAATGCCACTGCTGCATGAATAACAAAACTACTTTCATCAGGCGGCATACCATAATCGCCAAACTGTGCCGAAAGTACGGCTTTCAATTCATCATTATCACTAATTTCATCAAGAGTTTGTTGCGTAGTTTTGGAAGCAAATTTTTTATAGTCATTTCCCAAAAAGGGATTGGTAAAAAATCGAATAAAATCGGGCAGTGCTTTTTGCATAAAAAACGACTTCGACGATTTGTTTACGGCAAACAATAACTCAACATATTTATCAATTGCTCTTGCATCCTTTTCTGCCGGAAAATAAGATTTCATCTTTGTTTTCCAGTTTTGCAAGCCCTTTACATATTCATAAGATTTATCTCCAATAATAACATGGTCATATACTTCGCCCATATCTGCCCATTTAAGGTTGCCATCTGTAATATGTTCAAAAACCAGACGTGCTATTGAGCCTTTTCGGTGCATATCCCCTACATAATGCAATCCCACATCCCACTCATATTTGTTGCGTTTAAAGACATGGGTAAATCCTCCGGGTGTGGTATGTTTTTCCAGCACCAAAACCTTCCAGCCTTTGCGGGCAAGCAGAGAAGCAGTTGTTAAACTGCCTAATCCGGAACCTATACAAATTGCATCATAAAAATCCTGAATGACTGGCTGCTGTTTATAAGATTGATAAAGAGAATGCATGTTTTAGGATATATAAAGGTAATAAACATTTTTGACCTCGTAGGTTGAAAAACTAATCAAATGATTTTCAGTTACTTAAAAAATAAGCTGATTAATTTGACCTCGTAGGTTGGTTATTTGGTAAAGGCGTATTGCACAATATTAGCACCCATTTTAAGGGCATTTTGTCGCACGTTTTCAGGGTCTTTATGAACTTGTTGGTCTTCCCAGCCATCTCCCAGATCACATTCATAATCATAAAAACAAACTAAACGCCCTTCGTAGATAATACCAAATCCTTGTGCCGGTTTTCCATCGTGTTCGTGAATTTTGGGCAAGCCCGAAAAATCATATTTCTGGTGATAAATCGGATGTGATGCAGGCAGTTCTACAAATTCTAGTTCAGGAAAAACTTTTTTCATTTCTTTGCGAATAAATTTATCAATGCCATAATTATCTGAAATATGCAAGAAACCGCCTGCAATGAGATAGTTTCGCAGATTTTCGGCTTCGCTTGCGGAGAAAATGATATTTCCATGTCCAGTAAGATGTATCATAGAGTAGTTGAAGAGTTCAGCACTGCCGGGCTCTACTTCATCAATTTGGAAATTCATATTCAGGTTTAAATTCTGATTGCAGAATTTGACTAAATTGGGCAATGAAGTTGGGTTGGCATACCAATCGCCTCCGCCTTTATATTTCAACAGTCCAATCTTTGCCGTCGATTTACCTTGGGCAAAACCCTGCACAAGAATGCTGTTTATAAGGATAAAAAAAGCTAAGCTGAAATATTTCATTATTCAAGAGATTAATTAGCATTTATTGCCGCTACAATTACAGTAGCAGCAATACCGGCAGTTTCTACACGCAAGATACTGTTTCCCAATGAAACAGGCTGATAATTTTTGTTAATTGCATATTCAATTTCCTTATTTGTAAAATCTC
Source organism: uncultured Chitinophagales bacterium (assembly GCA_964451125.1). Lineage (GTDB taxonomy): Bacteria > Bacteroidota > Bacteroidia > Chitinophagales > JADIYW01 > JADJSS01. The sequence goes on along the minus strand of CAYVGM010000008.1, from coordinate 2,164 downwards.
CTTCCGGTCCTATGAGCAATAGCGCATCTTCATTTTTCTTATACAAATTTAGCAGACTCTCTTTTTGTCCTTCACAATGGGCTATCAATTTTTGTTGCGATTCACTTATGGCAATTATATCTTCCAGTTTTTTAAGCTCGTGCAATTTAGGGAAAAATAATTGTCGGCTTTGCTTCGCTGCTGATATGACGATGTGATTCAATCTTTCCAATTTCAGTGATGCTTTTTCTGTTCTTTCCGTCAGCATGGGATAAATATGGGCAATGCCAATTTCCGTAGCTTTTTCGACAAACCATTCAAATCGTGCCGGATTTTTAGTGGGTGGCAAAGCAATGGCTAACTTATTACTGTTCGATGAGTGGTGTTCTATTGTTTCTGTAATTTCTACTACCACTTCGTGTTTTTTAATTTCTGTAATAGTACCTTTCAACAATAAACCATTTCCATCCATACATTCTATACTATCGCCAACTCTGCAACGCAAAACTTTAGTACAATGACCGGCTTCCACATCATGCAAATAAGCAGTATTCGATATAACTAAATCAGTATAAAATCTTTTCATGCTCGTTTGTTTTTATTTAGGCAGGAAGCTGCCAAATGCATTTGAATTTACACCTCCCGAACCAAAAAATCCTGAATCAAAAAAGGCTTTTTGTTTCTGTAAACGCAGCCAGCTGAATTGCTGTGAAGTTACATACAACGAAATAAAATAACCCGCCTGATAGCCGAACGGTGTCCATCTGAATTCTAATTGCCAGCAATGCAAATCCCTGATTACAGAAATGTCTGTACGGGTAATTTGCGGTTTCTTACCACTGAAGTCAAATCCTGAACTTACATTCAGTTTCCATTTGGATGTGATATTGACATCCAAACCCAGTGATAAACCCTGATTAAACGACAAGGTATCTTTCTTGTTATATTTATATTTATTTACACTAAATGAATAACTGTAATTGACTGACCATGGTACTGTAAAATTGTAAAAACTTTTTTCATAAGGACTCATTGAATATAGCTGATTGGTAAATCCTTGTTGCTGATATAATTGCTGATTCAGTTGTTGATTTTCCACACTTCCTGCTTTTTTAGAACGGATACTGCCATTAATAGTAATTTGTGCGTTGGTAAAACGGAAAAACCGTTTAGCTTCTTTCCAGTAAAAAGTTTTGGTTTGCCTGTTCAGCGAATCAAGTGAATATGGATTCATTGATACACCGAAAGACAGATTGACATATTCAGAAATACGAGTACTGCCACTAATATTTAAGGGTGATAATTGTTTTGTAAACATATTGTAACTCAATCCGAAATTAAGTGCATCCAGCAGGCTGATCTTCTTATAACCATTTACTGTATCTTTTTTGGATTTTACTTTAATTTGAATCGTATTACTGAAGTTCAATCCGATATTGCCTTGTTTTTGAGATGGAGTAATTCCATTATTACTGTAAATGGAATACTGTTCGGTTTTACCCAATGAGTCTGTTTGCACCGTGCGCATATATTTCCATTTAGCTGCCGTAAAATCAGGAGAAAAATAAAAATTTAATGAAGGAGAAAATCGATGGTGAATGGCTTGTAATTTGCTCTTTTTAAATTGAAATAAACCGTATAGATTTGTGCCGAAACTAAAGCCTAAATTAAAGTCGCGATAGGTTTTAAATCCAAACTTAATATCAGAAATTGCGCTGTTGTAAGTTGTATCATATTTTTTTGTGTAAATATTATACTTTATATATTCGTTGTAATACTGCTTATCTGTATAGTTAAAAAACCATTTTTCATTGTAATTAAAATTGACATTAAAGTTGATGTATTTAAACAACTGGAAGTTTCCGGAAATAGGGATAGTGTGTGTGATTGAGTTCGTATTCTTTTTTAAGATTTCTTTATTGAAGAACAAAGAATCGGGTCCGGACATGGTATTCTGTGCATTAAAATCATAGGAGAAACCAATGTTTTCATACCATCTTCTTTTGGTGCGCTGCACTTTACTCTGAAAAGGGTTTATACGGGTAACGCTGAAATGCATGGAAGGCACAGTAAGTGCAATTACTTTTGATTGTGTATTTTGGTTAAGACTGGAACTGACAGAGAGCTGAAAGGGTTTGCCCGGCCACCATTTATTGTAACTGATATTTGAAGTAAAGGTGGTGCT
>CAYVGM010000007.1:19385-26724 GCA_964451125.1 uncultured Chitinophagales bacterium | reverse complement strand
AATCACCAATGACCAATGCCTAATGACCAATAACCAATAACCAATAACCAATAACCAATAACCAATAACTAATCACCAATGACCAATGCCTAATGACCAATAACCAATAACCAATAACCAATAACCAATAACCAATAACTAATCACCAATGACCAATGCCTAATGACCAATAACCAATAACCAATAACCAATAACTAATAACCAATAACTAATCACTAATCTCCAATTACCAAATCTTCACCCTGTCCTTTTCATCACGGTACATCTTATCCCCTTTCTGGATATTAAAGGCTTTGTAGAAATCATCAATATTAGAAAATGGCCCGTTTACACGTAAGAAAGCCGGTGAATGTACATCCGTCAAAACTCGGGTAGCCAGTTCTTCATCTCGTTGATGTCCCAGCCAGCCCAAAGCATAGCCCATGAAATAACGCTGTAGTGGGGTATATCCGTCTATCAATTTTCCTTCTTTGTATTGTTGTGTTTTTTTGAATGCATCTAATGCGATAACCAAACCACCCAAATCTGCTATATTTTCTCCAAGAGTGGCTTTTCCATTGATATGCATAGAATCGAGTACAACATAGTTATTGAATTGGTCAATATATTTTTGTGCGGCTGCATTAAATTTATCTTCATCTTCTTTTTGCCACCAGTTCTGCAAATTGCCTTTAGCATCAAACTGACGACCTTCATCATCAAAGCCATGTGTTATTTCATGACCGATAGTAGAAGCAGCGGCATAGCCATAAATTACGGCATCGTCAATTTCTTCATCTTTAAACCCGGGGATTACAAAAATACCTGCCGGCAAAACGATTTCATTATTGCTGGGATTATAGTAGGCATTATAGGTTTGTGGTGTCATATCCCACTCTGTTCTGTCAACTGGTTTGCCCAGTTTACTCACTTGATATTTAAACCAAAATTCGTTTACATTCTTAATATTTTCAGTTAAAGAATTGGGTGTTATTTTGAGTGAAGAAAAATCTTTCCACTTATCCGGATAGCCCACTTTTTTTACAACTGTACTCAATTTTTGCAACGATTTTTGTTTAGTAGCTTCCGACATCCAGTCCAGATTTTTAATACGAGTTGCAAATGCGGAAAACACCTCATCGCACAATTTCTCATAGCGTTCTTTTGTTTTTGCGTTAAAATTATCTTTAACATAAAGTTGCCCCAGCAGTTCGCCCATAGCACCTTCTTCCCACATCAGCATACGTTTCCATCGCGGCAGCATTTCTTTTCTGCCTCGGATAACTTTACCATAAAAGCGAAAATCTTCGTTCTCCACATCCTTATATAAATAATCGGCAAAACTTGACAACACATGATAACGCAAATAATTTTTCCAGACACTCAATGGCATCAGGTTGACCATAGAATCTAACTTTTTAAAAAATTCAGGCTGACCAACAATAACAGAATCCACTTTGATGTCAAGTTGTTGAAGTACAGTATTCCAGTTTATTTGCGGGGTAAGTTTATTCAATTGTGCAATTGACATTTTATTATAATTGGCATAAGGGTCGCGCAAATCTTCCAATTTTCTTGATCTGGATGCCAGATTTTTTTCCAGACTGTAAACTGTTGAACTGAATTTACGGTAGTTAGGATTGATGAAGCCCAGCATTTTTGGCAAATGATTAGTTTGATAATCTTTTACAATTTTCTGTGTGCGGGCATCTTTATTAAAATAGTAGTCTCGGTTGGGCAATCCCAAGCCGCCTTGTGTAAGATAAAGTGCATTTACATCACTGTTCATCGCATCCTGGTAAATACCGATATCAAAAGAAGTTGCAACACCTAATTTATGCAAAGCTGTAATTACTGTTATCAATCCTTTTTTATCTTTAATTGAGTCAATCATCGCCAATTCTTTTGCTATTGGCTTCAACCTTAACTTATTAATAGTGGAAGTATCCATGGCCGATTGGAAAAAACCTGCTATTTGTTTTGTACTCAAATCTGCATTACCCATTTCCGTTTTTTTGAAAGCAGAACGGTTTACGGCATATAATTTATCCCATACATCTTCTTGCACCAAATTGCCAATTCCCCATTGTGAATAGGCTGCCGGAATGGGATTTTTCTTAATCCATCCGCCATTGGAATATTTAAAAAAATCATCACCGGGCTTTACGGTTGCATCCACGTTAGCTCCCACTACATCTTTTGATTGTGAAAATGCTGATGACAACAATAAAAAGAAGAAAGCGGTAAATAAATAATGTTTCATAATTCGAGTACTTTATAATTCTATAAGTTTATTTTCAGGTTATAATATTACAACTTTTAAGCCATTTTTTTCAACCTGCGAGGTTGCAAGTGCTCATAAATGGTCAAAAAGACCAATATAAATTGACTTTTAATTTTCAACCTACGAGGTTAAAGCAATCTTAATGCAAAACTGATGTCCTATTCAATAAATCTTCCGATATTGTTTTATGCTTATTATTCCTGCAATTGATATTATAGACGGCAAATGCGTCAGGCTGACAAAAGGTGATTTTAAAACTCAAGTTACGTATAACGAAAACCCTGTAGAACAAGCTTTGTTCTTTGAAGATGCCGGTTTTTCTCATTTGCATTTAGTTGATCTGGATGGAGCAAAACAAGGCAAAACCGTCAACTGGAATTTATTGGAAGAAATTGCAAAAGCTACCCGATTAAATATTGACTTTTCGGGTGGTATCAAAACGAAAGAACAAGCTCAAAAGGCATTTGATGCGGGAGCTAATCAGATTTGTGCGGGCAGTCTGGCTGTAAAAAATCCCAAAGAATTTATCGACTGGATTTGGGCATTCGGTGAGGAAAAACTCATTTTGGGAGCTGATGTTTTGAACAATAAAATTGCCATAGAAGGATGGGCAACCACCAGTCAAAAAACGATTACCGAATTTCTGGATTTTTATTTTGAAGAAGGCATAGATTATGTGTTATGTACAGATGTCAGTAAAGACGGTATGATGCAGGGACCTTCACTGGAATTATATCGCACTATTCTTACTGAATATGAGGAAATAAAATTAATTGCTTCGGGCGGCATCACCACACTGGATGACATGCTGCAATTACAAGCATTGGGATGCTATGGCGCAGTTGTTGGCAAAGCCTTGTACGAAGCTGAAACACGGGAAGCTATTTTAAATTATCAAAAAAACAAGCTGCATGCTGACTAAACGCATCATACCCTGCTTGGACATCAAAGACGGACATACGGTGAAGGGCGTAAATTTTGTTGATTTAATTCATGCCGGTGACCCAGTAGAATTAGCTGAAAAATATGTGGAACAAGGTGCCGATGAGTTGGTGTTTTTGGATATCACTGCTACCGTTGAAAACCGAAAGACCTTGGTTGAATTAGTGATCAGGCTCTCAGAAAAAATCAATATCCCTTTTACCGTTGGAGGCGGAATTTCTACGTTACAAGACGTAGATGCATTGCTCAATGCCGGTGCAGACAAAGTGTCTGTTAATTCCTCAGCAGTAAAAAATCCTGACCTAATCAATGAACTTGCAGCCCATTTTGGCACACAATGCATTGTGCTTGCCGTTGACACAAAGCAAGATGAAGAATGGATGGTTTATGTTCATGGGGGCAGAACTCCAACGCCACTAAAAACAAAAGAATGGGTAAAACAAGCACAAGAAAGAGGTGCAGGTGAAATCTTGTTAACTTCGATGAACCATGACGGCACAAAAAGCGGATTCGCTTTAGACATTACTTTATGGTGTTCAGAAAACTTGCATATTCCCGTGATAGCAAGTGGCGGTGCAGGTAAGGAAAAACATTTTGAAGATGTATTTTTACAGGCAAAAGCTGATGCGGCATTAGCTGCCAGTATTTTTCATTTTGGAGAAATAAGCATTCCACATCTTAAGCAATACTTACTCGATAAAGACATCTGTGTCCGTGTTTAATTAACAATTTATTAGGTCTTACAAGCCTAACTGTACTTAAAATTGGTTACATTTGGCATCAATTTTTTTCAAATGGCATCACCCTTTAGTTCCGGCAAAGAACGACCCAAAATATCCAAAGATTCACTAAAGAAAAGTTTAAAGGTTTACAGCTTTATTAAACCTTATCAGTTTTCATTTTATTTAGGCTTGCTGTTTCTTGTATTATCAAGTCTTACCGTACTCATTCTTCCCATGTTGTTGCCCAGACTGGCTGATACCGCACAAGGTATTCCGGTACAATTATTTAAAATAAACGGTAAATATCTGATTGAATGCAAAACAAGCTGGGACATCGTAAAAGTAACTATGCTGTTTATCGTATTACAAGGGCTGTTTTCATTTTTCAGAATTTACATTTTTGCTCAAACTAACGAACGTGTTTTGAAAGACATTCGTTCATCTGTTTATAATAAAATTGTTTCCTCTCCGGTTATATTTTTTGAGAACAACAGAGTGGGTGAGCTAATCAGTCGTATTTCCAGTGATATCACCAATGTTCAGGATGCACTTTCTTTAAACATTGCAGAATTTTTGCGACAAGTAGTTACACTCATAGCAGGCATTGTCTATATTTTCATTTCTTCTAAAGAGCTTACTTTTTTTATTTTATGCACTATACCGGTGTTAGTGTTGCTGGCTTTATTTTTTTCAAGATATATTCGCAACAATGCAAGCAGAACACAGCAGGCTTTGGCCCAGTCGAATATAATAGTGGATGAAACGTTTCACAATATCAATGTAGTGAAAGCGTATGTCAATGAATATTTTGAAAGCAATAGGTATGTAAAAAGCATTACAGCAGTGAAAGATCTGGCCTTGCGTGCTGCGCTTTTCCGCGGAGCATTTATTTCATTTCTTATTGTTGGCGTAATGACGGTATTAATTATGGTATTGTATAAAGCCAGTATTTATGTCCATAATTTTTATTTACATCTTGAGCCCAGTATGTCGGTTGGGCAACTCTTGAGTTTTATTTTCTTTACCGTATTTATTGGTGGCTCATTAGCAGGAATGGGTGATTTGTATGGCAAAATCATCAGTGCTTTAGGTTCATCAGACCGTATTGTTTCCATCTTGGATATGCCGTCAGAAACTAAAATTGAGCAAATGCCTTTACAAAAAATAAATGGAGAAATCGAATTTAATAAGGTCAATTTTTCTTACCCTTCAAGAAAAGATACCGGAGTACTGCACGACATCTCCATGCATATTCGGAATGGAGAAAAGGTAGCCTTAGTAGGTTCATCCGGTGCAGGAAAATCAACCATTTTACAGCTTTTGCTCCGATTTTATCCGGTTAACAGCGGCGATATTAAAGTAGCAGGAAAAGATATTTATGCTTATGATGTTCAGGAGTTGCGCAGCAATATTGCTTTAGTTCCACAAGAAGTGATGTTATTTGGTGGTACTATTCGGGAGAACATTGCATACGGTAAGACAAATGCAACTGATGAAGAAATAAAACAAGCTACTATAAAAGCAAATGCATATGATTTTATCCGGAAATTCCCTGATGGTTTTGATACCATTGTTGGCGAAAGAGGTGTAAAATTATCAGGCGGACAAAGGCAACGCATTGCCATTGCTCGTGCTATTTTAAAAGATCCTGCAATTTTGTTATTAGATGAAGCGACCAGTGCGCTGGATGCTGAATCGGAAAAATTAGTACAAGATGCATTGAATAAATTAATGGAAAACCGAACGACAATCGTTATTGCCCACCGGCTTTCTACCATACGCACCGTAGATAAAATATTTGTCATGAATCATGGTGTCATTGTTGAAGAGGGTACACATGATGAACTCAGCAGTAAGGAAAATGGTCTTTACAGTAATCTGCTGAAATTACAATATCAAATAGAATAAGCGTATTTTTACTTTTGATACTATAATGAATCTAAAATTAGACATACTGGCATTTGCCTCTCATCCGGATGATGTGGAATTATCTTGCAGTGGCACAATAATGAAGCATATTGACAAAGGTTACAAAGTTGGTATTGTAGATCTGACAGAAGGCAGCCTGGGCAGCAGAGGTAATGTAGCCACTCGCTACGAAGAGGCAGAGAAAGCTTCTAAAATTATGGGCATTACAGTCAGAGAAAATTTGCAATTTCGGGATGGTTTCTTTGAAATCAATGAAGCTCATCTCTTAAAAGTTATTACTGTAATTCGCAAATATCAACCGGAAATTATTCTGGCCAATGCGGTATATGACAGACATCCAGACCACAAGCGTGGAGGAGATTTGGTGTCAAGAGCAAATTTTTTAAGCGGATTAATTAAAATAGAAACTGAAGTTGAAGGCAAAAATCAACAACTCTGGAGAGCCAAAAAATTATTTCGCTATATACAGGAAAGTTATTTAAAACCTGATTTTGCGATAGATATTACTGCTTACGCTCCAAAAAAATTAGCCTGCATACAAGCATTTTCTACACAGTTCTACAATCCGGAAAGTACGGAAATTGAGACTCCGATATCTACAAAGAATTATTTGGATTATGTACTGTCTAAAGACAAAGTTTTTGGCAAACAGATCAATGTAGATTATGCAGAAGGCTTTATTTGCGAACAACCTTCAGGAATTGAAGATTTGTTTCATATGCAATAAATAAGAAATGAAATCCAGACGCTTATTTCTTTTCTATGGAATTATCTCATTTCTAACACTAGCCATTTTTTCATTTTATTTTTTCAGAGAGCGGATTGCATTTACTGACTTAAGCTTTCATTTATTTACTCTCGTTCGTACTGCAAAATTTGCCATTTTCAATTATCGCTACACTGCCGCTATTCCTCAAATACTGCCATTGACTGCCATAAAAGGTGCACTGTCCCTGCATTTTATTTCAGTAGTTTTTTCACTATCATTTGTGTTAATACAGTTTTGTATATTCCTGATATTGGTTTTCTATTTCAGAAATTATTTTTTGGCAACTTGTTTATTGCTATCGCAGGTCTTGCAAATACGCCATACGTTCTACTGGGCCGGGTCTGAATTTATGCCGGGGCTGGCGTTTTTATTTTTGCTCTTTGCCTACATGCAAAAACAGACCTCATCTGCATATACATTTCGTCACATTGGCATGCTTTTTCTATTTCTTTTGCCGGTTATCTTTTCTCATCCTATTGTACTTTTCCCATTTTTATACATGGTTGTATTTTTCTTCCTTACACAAAAAGAAAACAACAAACCACTTATTTGGCTTACACTCTTGTTTTTGGTTTTATTTATTGCAAAATATTTTCTTTTGAAAAGCAATTACGATGCCGGAGCATTATCATCCTTAAATCCGAAAAAGTTGAAATGGGATATAATTCTTCAATATCCGTCGCATCAATTATTTATCAAAAATCTGTGGAAACA
>CAYVGM010000007.1:3810-19285 GCA_964451125.1 uncultured Chitinophagales bacterium | reverse complement strand
ACTCCGTATGAGTTTTGGATTTTATCAACAATAAAATACAAATCGACGACCAGTGTACTTATTGAAGAAACACCCCATGAGTACGACTGGATAAAAGACAGCAAGAACATGTTTGTCACAAAATGGGGAAACTTCAGCTATGACCAATTAAACCCCAAGTATTTTATTTTGACAGAGAGCAGTTCGTATCAAATCTTACAAGAAATGAAAGAGTAACAGCTCAATACTTTTATTTTTTTCAGCATTCGTTTTTTCAATTTCTAATAATCCGCATTATATTTATTGCATGGAATCCTTTTCTAAAAGATTATTGGAATGGTATAATCCGGAATTGCGCAATTTACCTTGGAAAAACACGAAAGATGCTTATAAAATATGGCTAAGTGAAATAATTTTGCAACAAACAAGAGTTGAACAGGGAACACCTTATTATCTGGCTTTCATAAAAAAATATCCAAAAATAAATTTATTGGCAAATGCACCATTGGATGAAGTTTTGAAATTGTGGGAAGGATTGGGTTATTATTCGAGAGCCAGAAACTTGCATGCTGCAGCACAACAGGTTTTACATGAACACAAAGGTAGATTTCCAAAAAGCTATGAAGAAATTATAAAAATCAAAGGTATAGGCAGTTATACCGCAGCAGCCATAGCATCTTTTGCATATGGACTTCCACATGCAGTTGTGGATGGCAATGTGTATCGGGTTTTAAGCAGAGTGTATGGCATTTTTACGCCAATTGATACGAACCAAGGCAAAAAACAATTTGAAACTATTGCCCGGAAATTGCTGGATAAAAAAAATCCTGCTACTTACAATCAGGCTATCATGGATTTTGGTTCTTTGGTATGCAAACCTAAAAACCCTTTGTGCAGTGCCTGCCCTTTTCAGGATGAATGCCGTGCGTTGGCTATGCAAAAAATCGGGGAGCTTCCCGTAAAATCCAAAAAGATAAGCATACAGAAACGAGCGTTTTATTATTTTGTCTACAAAAACAAAGGCTATACGTATATTGTACAACGTGCTCAGCAAGATATCTGGAAAGGCTTATATGAATTTCCATACGTGGAAATAAAATCGGAAAAAGATAAATCTCGGTTCAAAAAGTTAAAACCTGTTTTCACTGATAAACAACAGCTTTCTCATCAAATCATCCACGCTGATTTTTTTGAAACAGAGGACAAAGCAATGATTTTGCAATTATTTCCTGACCTACTTCAGTTTAAAAAAATCAAAATTACCACCCTGGAAAACTATGCTTTTCCGAAAATTATCAGAAATTATTTGCAACAAGCTAAATTATTTCTATCTTAGTATGGAGGTTTATTGACTAATATCAAAGAAAACAATTTTGATTTAAATAGGAATGCCATGAGTTTTAACAAAGTTTTTTTAATCGGACGTTTGGGAAAAGACCCTGATGTACGCAAAGTAAATACAACTACTACGGTTTGTAATTTCCCTTTCGCAACTAATGAGGTGTACAAAAATCAGGATGGCAGCTATACCGAAACAACGGAATGGCACAACATCGTGATGTGGAGAGGAATAGCAGAACGCGCCGAGAGAATTTTGAAAAAAGGCAGTCATGTTTTTATTGAAGGTAAATTACGTACTCGTTCATGGGATGACAAGGATGGCAATAAACGTTATACTACTGAGATTGTTGTAGAAAACTTCCAGTTGCTTGAAAAGCGTGAGGCATCCGGACAAACTTCCGGTGTCGGAAACTACGCTGATGCGCAAAAAAGCAGCAGTGATGATATGCATTCCACTCAAGATACAAATTTGACCGAACCTACTTTTGATGATGATTTACCTTTCTGATTGTTTAATGTAATTGATGTATTTTGGACGACGGCATTCCCTTATGTAGCTACTTATTAAATATTGAATTTTATTCATGGATCGAAATATTTAATCCATTTAAATTTCAGTACGTAGTATATGGTATTGCTATTTTTATCTTATTATCATTTACTGCTATTCTTTGTGCATTAGAAGTAGCTATATTTATGTTCAGCAATGCTGAAGTAAAAAGACTGGAGCAAAGTAGTAATAAAACAGACGCATTAATACTGCATTACATTCTGAATCCCAACAGATTTATTGCAACTTTTGTATTAACGACTACTCTCTTTACTCTCGCTATCGTTTTATTATTTGAAGCCCTACTGGAACAATGGATTAGAGAAGATTTTATCCATCAGCATTCGACATTATTATTTATTATAAAAGTTTGCTTTGAAACATTTATTATCGTATTATTTGCAGAAGTAATTCCTAAATTATATGCCACACAAAAATACTATCAGGTGTGCAGAGCCGTAATATACCCAATTAATATATTAGATAAAATATTTTCTCCATTTGTTACTTTGATGATGAAATTTTCAGATGTGATTGAAAAAAGATTAATTGTAGCCAGGCAAACTCTTACAGCACAAGATATCCATGATGCATTGGAAATCACAGAATCACAAAGCACAGAAGTAAGCAAAGAGCGCACCAAGATTTTAAAAGGCATCGTAAAATTCGGCAATCTTAATGTGTCTCAAATCATGCGTTCCCGCATTGACATGGTAGCCGTAGATCATGATGCAAGTTTCCACGATTTGCTTACTATAGTCCGAGAATCAGGCTATTCCCGTATTCCTGTTTATGAAAATGATTTAGACAAAATTACCGGTATTGTCTATATCAAAGATTTACTTAAATACCTGAATGAAAAAAATGATTTTGACTGGAAAAAACTGATGCGCCCTCCACTATTTGTTCCAGAAAATAAAAAGATAGATGATTTGCTGGAAGATTTTCAAGAACGCCATATACATATTGCCATTGTAGTAGATGAATATGGAAGTTGTTGCGGTTTAGTAACTCTCGAAGATGTACTTGAAGAAGTGATTGGTGATATAAAAGATGAGTTTGACGATGCTTCTGAGATAGATTTCAAAAAATTAGATAATAACAATTACATTTTTGAAGCCAAGACTGCGTTGAATGACGTATGCAAAGTGATGGACTTGCCAACGGAAACATTTGATGAAATAAGAGGCACTGCAGATTCATTAGCCGGTATGTTATTAGAACTCAATAATGAAATTCCAAAAGAAGGTGACGAAATAAAATATGGCAAGTTCACGTTTCTCATTTTAGAAGCCAGTATAACGCGGATTATTCGTGTGAAAATCAGTATAGCTTAAGTTTTTTATCTCTTTTAATGTAGATTTGTAGTATGGTAAAGAAGAAACATTTTCTGCTCTTTTTAATAATGGTGTTTATTTTGGTTTCGTGTAAAACGAATTACACGCCCAAACAGCCGGGTTATTTCAGAATAGATTTTCCGGCAGAAAGAAAATACAACGAATACAGCTGTGATGAATGTCCGTTTACATTTGAATATCCTGTCATTGGTGCCATACAAAAAGACTCTACGGATTTGCAGGAAATACATAATCATCCCTGTTGGTTCAATATTATTTTACCTGAATACAAGGCTAAAATTTATTTAAGCTATACGTCAATAAATGTTGGCAATCCGTTAGACAAACTCATTGCCGATTCTTATAAACTTACCTTCAAGCATACTCTTAAAGCAGATTATATTGATGAAACTCCTCTTAGTGGAAAAAATCCGCATGTGTCCGGTATTTTATATGATGTGGGTGGTGATGCTGCAAGTGGAGTGCAATTTTACGTAACCGACAGTACGAAAAACTTTATCAGAGGTTCACTCTATTTTTTTTCACCTCCTAATGCAGATTCATTAGCACCTTGTATTCAATACTTTCGTGAAGATGTTTTGCATTTAGTTGAAACATTAAAATGGAGGTAAAAATCTTTAAATCATTTCATCAGATTTCAGCATAAAAATGGTAGGTGCAGATGCAGAATAAATCATCGGCACTTCCTGTTCCAGCACAAAATCGTGCTTCGATTTAATGAGCGTTTTTACTATAGTTTTATCTTGTACCTGATATTCAATTTTGATATGGTCTGCTTTTTTTTCCTTTTTTTCAATAGCTGTTACTCTGGCATTCACCACAATCCCGTCTTTTTTTATTTTTGACTGATGATAAAGTTGCTGTCCATAATATTGCAACACCACATAAACCAGACAGATGAATGCGCTTAAATAGGTGTTCAGTTTTTCATCCACCCAATGATAAATCCATGAATAAAGCATGCTTTTGCCGGCTGAAGCATCCGGAATAAAATAATGCATCTGCCAGATGGTAATTAAACTTACTATTCCTAAAAGCTGTAATGCAATTGCCGTGTATTCCCACACATCCGAACGATGTGCCTGAGTAATAAACAAATAAATACCGGCAAGTATAAGTACAACGGCAAATATCAGGATGAATAGTTGCATAATTATGGTTTAAATTGCCTGACTGAATTTTGGTGCATCCTGCTTCTGCAGATCGTCATTCATACGTTTATCAAAAACGGCACAGACATTGCGCAAAAATCCCCAACCCTCAATTGTAAGCTTAAGTTCGCCGGATTGCCAATTCAAAATGCCATCTGCCTGCAAATCATTCAGCTTTTCCATTCCACTTTCTGTTATTACGACAGACTCATCCCATGTCGTTTCGCCTTTGCAGGATATATTTAGTATCTGTTGTCTGTATAGAACATCTTCATCCGTTAAATCTATACCTCGCTGTATAGGCAACTCCTCTTTATTGACAACCTCGTAATATTCTTCAACAGTTTTATAATTTTGACGATAACCGTAAAATACATCACTGATGGCCGACACACCCAAGCCAATCAAAATCTCCGTATTGTTAGTCGTGTAACCCATAAAATTGCGATGCAGTTTACCCTCTCGTTTACACTGCAACAGTCCGTCATCTTTTAATGCAAAATGATCCATGCCTACATCTTCATATCCAGCTGCTAAAAACAACTCTTTGCCTGCAGTATAAAGTGCAAATTTATCTTTGCCCTTTGGTAAGTCATTTTCATCATACGCCCGTTGTGATTTTTTTGTCCAGGGTACATGCGCATAACTGTAGAAAGCAAGCCTGTCCGGTTTGAGCTCAATTACGCTGGTGATAGTATCTTTAATGCTGTATAAAGTCTGGAACGGCAAGCCATATATCAAATCAAAATTGACAGACGTATATCCTATTTCACGTGCCCAATCTGTTACTTGTTTCGTTTTCTCAAATGGCTGTACCCTATTAATGGCTACCTGTACTTTTTCGTTTAAATCCTGCACACCAAAACTGACTCTGTTAAAACCTACTTCAAATAAAGTTTTCAAGTGCGCATAAGTCGTATTATTCGGATGTCCTTCAAAACTGAATTCATGATCAGGAGCAATTCGGATGTCTTTAATAATCTTTTGTATGAGTAATTTTAAATTCTCGGGGCTGAAAAAAGTGGGAGTGCCTCCGCCTAAATGGATTTCTTTAATAGTAAAATCAGTACCTAAAACAGCTTTATACATTTTCCATTCTTTCAATACCGCCTCAATATAAACTCCCTCTACACTATGATTTTTAGTAATGCGTTTATTACAACCACAATAGGTACAAAGTTGTTCACAAAACGGAAGATGAATATAGATACTGATACCGTTTTTTGTTCTGCCATCGTTTGTTGCTTTAAGCATACAGGCTTTCCATTCTTCATTTGATGACTTGTTGTCCTGCCAGTATGGAACAGTAGGATAGCTTGTGTATCGAGGGATCGGCACATTATATTTCTGGATGATACTAAAGTCTGTCATAACAGCAAAGGTAAACAATCATGTGGTTTAATACTTTTATCTCTTTAATTTTTAAGCTGAAAAATAACATAAACATCTTATGTTTTTCGATTTTTTGCCGTACACTTTTCTTAAATTGCGCCGATTTTTTAACACTAAATTTTATCTGATATGAAAGTTACCGTAGTAGGCGCAGGTGCAGTTGGTGCAACCGTTGCCGACAATATTGCTCGCAAAGAACTCTGCAGTGAGTTAGTATTACTCGATATTAAAGAAGGCTTAGCGGAAGGAAAAGCCATGGACATGATGCAGACCTCTGCCATTTTGGGTTTTGATACCAAAGTTGTAGGCTCTACTAATGATTATTCCAAAACAGCAAACAGCGATGTAGTGGTTATTACATCAGGCATTCCCCGTAAACCAGGAATGACAAGAGAGGAATTAATAGGCACTAATGCCGGAATTGTAAAAGGAGTTTGTGAAAACATCTTGAAATATTCTCCTAATACTATTTTCGTGATCATTTCCAATCCAATGGATACGATGACCTATCTGGCACTTAAAGCAACCGGCTTACCCAAAAACAGAGTAATAGGCATGGGAGGTGCATTAGACAGCTCTCGTTTTAAATACTATTTATCACAAGCACTAAACTGTTCGTTAAATGATTTAAATGCAGTTGTTATAGGAGGACATGGTGATACGACAATGATTCCGTTGACACGTTTAGCCAATTTAAACAGCGTTCCGGTAACACAATTGCTGGATAAAGAAACTTTGGATAAAGTGGCAACTGATACTATGGTAGGCGGTGCTACTTTAACAAAATTATTAGGTACTTCTGCTTGGTATGCTCCCGGAGCAGCCGGAATGAGCGTTGTTGAGGCCATCTTAAGAGACGAAAAACGAGTGATTACTTCTTGTGTATTTTTAGAAGGTGAATATGGTCAAAAAGATATCTGCTTAGGTGTTCCGGTGAAAATCGGTAAAGACGGCTGGGAAGAAATTATTGATTACAAATTGACTGAAGAAGAACAAGCCGCATTCAACAAAAGTGCCGAAGCAGTTCGTGCCATGAATGATGTTTTAAGCACATTATCTCTCTAAAATGGACAATGTGGATAATTTTTGCATGTATTAAATTGTAAAATTAATTCCTTAACCAACAAGAGTTTACAGTTAAATAAAAAAATAAATATTTGATTATCAGGCGGAATCTTTGATTCCGCCTTTTTTTTACCTTGCCGGGTTAATTTAATATTAATACCTTTGGCTAAAATATCGCTTATGGAAATCAAATCTTATTCTAAATACCTTGCCGAAATGATTGGCACCATGGTATTAGTCCTTATGGGCTGTGGAAGCGCAGTTATCGCCGGAGCGGATGGCACAACCGGTGTCGGCTTATTAGGCATTTCTTTTGCTTTTGGTTTATCAGTTGTGGCTATGGCTTATGCCATCGGTCATATTTCAGGATGTCACATTAACCCTGCAATATCTATTTCTATGCTAGTTGCCGGAAAATTAAGTGTTGCTGACACGATAGGTTATGTAGTGTCACAATGTATTGGTGCGATAATTGGAACAGGCATACTCTATCTTATTGTAAGCAATGCCATGGGAGGCTATGAAATGAAAGAATGGGCTCTGGGGTCAAATGGTTGGGGTGAAGGATATTTAGGTCAATATAGCATCACCGCTGCATTTGTTGCTGAAGTAATATTTACATTCATTTTCTTACTTACCATATTTGGAGCTACAAGCGGAAATAATATAAACGGGGGGTTTGCCGGATTAGCCATAGGTTTGTGTTTAGTATTAATTCATATTGTAGGCATAAAAGTTACGGGTGTTTCTGTAAATCCTGCACGCAGTTTAGGACCGGCAATATTTGCAGGTGGCAATGCATTATCTCAAGTATGGTTATTTTGGGTTGCACCTATAGTAGGCGGAATTTTGGCAGCATTGGTACATAAGTTTGTTTTAGAGCCTCAAAAAAGCTAGTTAGAGCGTATGCTCGAATCTCTATCTTACAATATCTTAAGCCACATAAGGCTAAGTAATGATATATAATAACCTGAGTTCGGGATAAGCGTTTCAATTAAAAAAATAGTTGATTTTTTATGCAGAACCACCTCCTTTTAATTCCTCCACCTTGTTAAAGTGGAGGAAAAAATGAGAAATCAACTATTTTATCGCTTATTTTTTCTTAACCCGAACTCAGGTTAATAAGAAAATGTATCTATTTAGTGTGATTCAAATTGTTATCAAGTTTGAGTTATAGTTTATTTAGGGCTAAAAAATCCATTGCAACTGCGATACCGCAATGTAACAAGATACCTAAAACAATAGACCCGGTATTTAAGCTTAAAAAGCCTAAAATTAATCCGGCAAAGATAGCACCAATTGTTTCGGGCAAAGGTTTGCCAAAATGTATCATACAGTAGGGAATAACTGAAAACAAAATGCTGTAATATCCGAATTTATGTTTGAATGCATGTATTAATAATCCACGGAAAAAGAATTCAATACCTACAAACTGTAAGACGTAAATAATTTCCCATTTAAAAAACAAAGGAAGTTCGGCTTTATTTTGAATTTTAAAAAATGGATACTTTTCCAAGAATGCGGAATTGGATGACAGGTAAATCAAGACAGGTATCATCACTAAATACATGAGTGAATAGAGCAGGATAAATCTTTTTTCCAAATGCAGATTCAATCCGTAATTACTTAGTTTTTCTCGTAAAATAATTTTGATGAATAATGCAGGAAGCAATAAAAATGTAATGACACAGTTGATACCCCAAACCAATAAATTTTGAAAATCTGGTCGAGAAGCTACAGGTAGCAAATTATACATATTGATTTCTTTATGAAAATAGTTGGCAAAGAAATGCTGAATGCCATGAATACTGTCAAAATATTCTGATAAAATCAAACAGATTGCTGCGAACAGTATTGTGCCTGTTATTTTCCAATCTATTTTAATTTCATCAAGATTAAAGTATGACTGAATATATAAACGCAATTTTTTCAATTGGCAGGCTTTGATTTAAGATTGTTTAATATAACTATTGTGCTAATATTTAACATAACACCTCAACTTAAAAAATTAAGCCAAAGGTAAACTCAAATATATGCGTTTGTGTGCGAAATTCTTGTTTATAGAAATTGCGAAAACCTAAATTGTAGCGTATATCTAATGTGAAAAATGCAATATCAGCTCCTGCACCCAACATATAATTTAACTGTACAGGGTATAAGGCATCCCGTTTTTCTTTTCGTGGTAGTTCATAAATTTTATCCGAATTATTCTCTGTGTAAATGACATTGGTTTTCAAGATAAAATCGGTTACCATGCCATTGTAAAACCGGATTTTGTACAAAGGTTTTTTTACGGCATAGCCACCAAATATCAAAGGAATTGAAAAGGTGTGATATTTAAAAGACAGCTTATCGACATGCAGTAATTTGCCTGAATTAAGTACTAAATTTTCATTGTGCAATCGTACTTCACTTCCACGAAAATTAAATTCCATTTGCCCAAATACTCTGGAACGGCTGATACGAAAAAATACGCCTGCCTGATAGCCGCTTGACACATCCTTAATAGCATCGGTGCGATAGATAAAATAATTAAGATTATAACCGGCACTTCCTCCGAACTGAAATTTCAAACGACTGCCTGTGCTAAAAAGGCGAGGTCGCGCCTGTAACAGAAGCGGCAAAAACAAGATAATGAGCATCCATTTTTTCATATCATTACACCGGAAAATAATAAATTTTTCCGTTAATTTTTATTTTATAATCCATAATTCGTGGCCATAAAGGTCGATTTGGCAGTTGCTTAGTCCAAGCTAAAACTACTTGTTTCAATTCCTCTGTTTTATCAGGATTATCTGCAGAGATATTGTTTGTCTCAAAAGGGTCATTTTTCAAATCGTACAATTCTGCCCAACCTTTCTGCATATCCATCAATAATTTATAATCACCGCTTTTTACTGCGTACATCTTGTCTGCTTTCCAAAATAAAAATGGATGTGGTTCAGTTTTATTTTCTTGCCTAAAAAAGGGCAGTAAGTTGACTCCGTCTATCACTCTGTCATTCGGTAAAGTAGTATTTGCAGCGGCTGCGATAGTGCTGAATATATCTAAAGCAGAAACAGATTTTGGATATTTTATATTTTGAGGCAGCTGATTTTTCCAGCAGTAAATCATCGGCACTTTCACTCCGCCCTGAAAAAATGTAAATTTTCCTCCTTGTAAAGGAGCACAAGAACTAACACGACCATAATTGGCATTTCCGTTGTCACTCAAAAAAATAATGAGCGTATTTTCATCCAAATTTAGTTCTTTTAATTTTTGATATACCGCTCCAATAGTATTATCCATTGACTTGACAATAGCGCCATATACCGCCTTGCCTTTATCATGTGTCTGCACATAAGCCTCAGAATATAAATCAAGCGGTGCCTGATAAGGCTCGTGAGGTGCTGTAAACGGCAGATATAAAAAAAATGGACGTTCTTTATTTTTTTCTATAAAACCAATGGCAATATCACGGAAGACATCAGTAAGATATCCGGGTTGATGTTTTATTTTTTTATTGTTTTCATAAATCATCGCCACATCTTTCCTGCCCATTTGCCACATATATTTTGAGGTAAATGATTTATGTTCATAGTTGATAATATCAGGTGCGTTTACAGTTTCTGCATATAAGGTCTGTGAGCCGTAAATGCCAAATTGATAATCAAACCCGAATTTATTCGGAATATTGATATCCTCATTCATCCCTAAATGCCATTTGCCGATAATTGCAGTAGCATAATCTTGTTTTTTTAGCAACTCTGCTATCGTAATTTCTGTAGGGGGCAATCCTTGTTTTGCTATTTGCCAAGGAAAAGGATAATCATGCTTGCCGGCAACTACCCAGCTGGAATCTCGCTCTGCAAATTTCTTACCCAACATATACTCCACAAAATTTTCGGGGTAAAATTCGCTGGGTTGAGTTTCAAACCCGCAACGCTGCTGATAACGACCTGTAAGTATGGCACAACGCGACGGAGCACAAATGGGTGCGGTTGCATAAGCATCAGAGCAGCTCACACCATCTTTAGCCAGCTGATCTATATTTGGTGTTTGTATAGCAGAATTGCCGTAACAAGAAACTTCATTCAGACCTAAATCATCGGCAACTATTAAGATGATATTAGGCCGGATGACAGAACAAGATGTTTGATTTTGTAAAAATGATTTTTTTGATGCCACTTCCTTTTTATCCCATTTGATTCTCCATTTTATCGCTCCGGTACTCAGCGGATAGCAGGATACAAAAAAAACAACAGCCGTTAACGATATCGTAATGACTATTAGCAATTTTTTGTATAGTTTTATGGGCATTTAATAGAATTAGCAAGCTAAAAATAAAAATGAAAATCGAAATTAAGAAAGAAATTGCCAACGCTATAACCCATGGTTTAGGTTTTATAACATTTGCTGCATTAATTCCGCTTATGTTTGTACGCTATGCAAATTCTCAGCTAAACAATAAAGTTACAGGATTAATCCTTTTTGCCCTCGGGCTGACATTAGTGTATGCAAGTTCTACTATATACCATGCCATTCAACATAAAAAAGCAAAACATATTCTGCGGATTGCCGACCATATCAGTATTTATTATCTTATTGCAGGTACTTATACGGCGCTTATTGTGTTGTGTATTCCTTTGGAAAAGGTAAAGATATTTTTGACTATCCTTTGGGCGGTTGTGGGCGTAGGAACAATAAAGAAGATTTTTCTTACCGGAAAATACGACACTCTTTCTACTATTATCTATGTTGCATTAGGTTGTTTGGGAATATTTGAAATTAATAATATACTCCACTTTGTACCCGGCAAAGCCTTGTTGTTTATTTTATTGGGTGGCCTGAGTTATTTGTTGGGCGTTATTTTCTATGCATGGAAAAAATACACTTATCATCATGCCGTATGGCATTTGTTTGTCCTCAATGGAAGCATTATGCACTTCTTTAGCGTTTGGTTTGCTATAGGGAAATAATTCCATGTAAATTAGTCAAAATTATATCCTTATTTTTGTTGCATGCAGAAAACTAAATGGTATGGACTGACATCAGCGGTGCTGATTGATTATTTAACTGCACTTATCGCCTGGTGCTGCTTTTTTCTGTTTCGCAAAATTTATATTGAGAAAACTGATTTTACATTCAGCACTATCTTTTTTGATAAAAATTTTCAGAAAGGCATTTTGCTTATTCCCTTAGTATGGCTGGTCTTATACTTTTTTACCAATTCTTATACTTCTTTATTGCTAAAATCCCGACTGAATGATTTATTTAAAACGCTATACCAATCAATAATTGGCAGTATTTTATTTTTCTTTTCTTTGATGTTGAATGACATCATCAGGCAATATGGTGATTATTACCGTTTAATTGGTGCATATTTCCTTATCCATTTTTCATTTACTTACTGTGGAAGGTTTTTGGTGTTGACCTACATACATCAAAAAATAAGATCAGGAGAAATATTCGTGTCCACTTTATTATTAGGGAATGAGAACCGCTGTAAACTGGCTGAAGACGAATTGCTTTCATCCCGTTTTATTTTACCTTATAAGATAATCGCTAAGAAAATAGTTACTCAAAGTGAGACCATTAGTTTTATAGAACCGGATAACTATGAGAATGTCATCTTGGCATTTCTTCCGGAAGAAAAAAAACAAATGGAAGCTGCCTTAATCCTGTTTTTGAATCGCGGGAAATCAATAAAAATGCTGTCGGATGAATCTGATATTTTATCAGGAAAATATAAAACGCAAAGCATATTCGGTACTTCACTGATTGAAATTCCGACAGAAATTCTCGATTTAAAACAACGCATATTAAAACGCTGTTTTGATATCATCGCTTCGTTTTTAGGATTAATTATACTTTCTCCATTATTATTGTATTTAACAATTCGCGTAAAATTGAATTCACCGGGTTCGGTATTCTTTAAACAAGAACGTGTAGGACAGCATAATAAACCATTTCAGATTATCAAATTCAGATCTATGGTAGAAAATGCAGAACATGGAGTTCCTCAATTATCATCCGAAAATGACACTCGTATAACTTCTTTTGGAAAAACGCTGCGTAAATACAGATTGGATGAATTGCCGCAATTATACAACGTACTTATAGGCGACATGAGCTTAGTAGGGCCACGTCCCGAACGTGCATTTTTCATAAAACAAATTATTGAAACTGCTCCGCAGTATCAGCTTTTACAACGCATAAAACCCGGCATTACTTCTTTGGGAATGGTTAAGTACGGATATGCTTCTAACCTAAAAGAGATGCTGCAGCGCATGCATTTTGATATGCTGTATATCGAAAACATGTCGATGCTTATGGACTTAAAAATCTTGCTTTATACAGTCATGATACTGGCTAAAGGTAAGGGGAAATGATAATTAGATAATTTGGAAATTAGATAATTTGAAAATATGGAAATTAATATATCCCTAATCACAGATTACTATTCACAGACTACTTGCCATTACACTATCATCCCTGCTGCGATGGTTTCATTGGTGGCTTCATCAACTAAGATGATACTTCCCGTATTTCTGTTTTTGCGATAGGCGTCAAAGAACAGAGGTGTGGTAGTGCGCAGCGATACTCTGCCTATATCATTTAAGCCAATTTCAATATCGCCTTCCAAACGGGTAAGTGTATTGATATCCAATTTGTACTTAATTTCTTTTACGATACATTTGCATTCTTTGGAGGTATGGCGCAAAATATATTTACCTTTCGGCACTAATTTTTTGTCATTCATCCAGCATAGCATAACATCGAATTCTTGTTCTACATTTGGCACATTGTTTTCGCGTACAATCATGTCACCACGTGAAATATCGATTTCATCTTCCAGCAACAAGGTTACACTTTGCGGGGCAAATGCCTCATCCAAATCGCCATCCATAGTTTTAATGGATTTTATTTTTGAAGTGAATCCACTTGGCAAGGCTTTCACTCTGTCTCCTACCCTGAAAACACCGCCGGTAATTCTGCCTGCATAGCCGCGGTAATCGTGGTATTCATTTTTCATCGGACGAATTACATATTGTACCGGGAAACGGGCATCAATATGATTCAGATCCGAGCCGATATGTATGTTTTCCAATAAGTATAAGAGAGTAGGTCCGTTATACCAGTTCATGTTTGTGCTGCGGTCAACAACATTATCACCATTCAGTGCAGAAATTGGAATAAAATGTACATCTTTTACATCTAATTTTGAAGCGAATGCTTTATAGTCGTGTACTATTCTATTGAATGTTTTTTCATCCCATTCTACCAAATCCATCTTATTTATACATACTACGATATGCGGAATTTGCAACAAGGAGGCAATATAAGAATGGCGGAATGTCTGCTCAATAATTCCTTTTCTGGCATCCACTAAAATGATAGCGAGATTTGCCGTAGAAGCACCAGTGACCATATTGCGGGTGTACTGGATATGTCCGGGAGTATCAGCGATAATAAATTTTCTTTTTGGCGTAGAAAAATAGCGGTATGCCACATCTATCGTAATTCCTTGTTCGCGTTCAGCACGTAAGCCGTCGGTCAACAATGCCAGGTTTACATAGTCTTCGCCACGTTTTTCAGAGGCCGATTCTATGGCTTCGAGCTGGTCTTCGAAGATGGACTTACTGTCATACAGTAATCTTCCGATTAACGTAGATTTTCCGTCATCAACAGATCCTGCTGTGGTAAAACGCAGCAGTTCCATATCCAGATAAGCCTTACTGTCAAAGTGTTCATTGTTTAGTTGGGCATTGGTTGATTGGTCATTGGTCATTGGTAGTAGTTTGATTAAGTTTTCCAATTGATTTTATATAGTTGTTTAGCATCTTTCCTATGCTATTTAACTCGTCTATTAGCATTGCGTACGTTATTTCATTAATTATATTTCTATCTTTTAGTTTATGAAGCCAGTCTTTAGTTTCAAATACAGAACCTCTTGCATAGTAGTAAAATAGCTTACTGTCCTTATAATAGTAGCGACCAAATCCTTCAGCTATATTTGCTGAAATAGAATCAGCTAATCTGCATATTTGGTTACCAATTGTATTTTTTTCAAAATAAGACAGAGGTAT
Source organism: uncultured Chitinophagales bacterium (assembly GCA_964451125.1). GTDB lineage: Bacteria > Bacteroidota > Bacteroidia > Chitinophagales > JADIYW01 > JADJSS01. The sequence continues at coordinate 4,380 of CAYVGM010000007.1, read as the reverse complement.
TATTATTTCCCAAATTTTATTTGAAAATGCTAATACTTTATTATACACCCCTAATTCTTCTATTCCCATTTTCTGTCTAATCTATTTATTTCAACTCAAAAAACATACGAAATTAGTTATACATTTATCACCAAATAATCACTAATGACTAATTAACCAATTACTAAAAATATCCTGCCTTTTTTCGGTCTTCCATGGCGGCTTCAGAGCGTTTGTCATCGGCGCGGGTGCCACGTTCTGTCGTTCTGCTGGCAGCCACTTCCTGTATGATATCTTCTAAAGTAGATGCCGTAGAAAAAACAGCTCCGGTACACGTAATATCACCTATGGTACGAAAGCGCACGATGTGTTCTTCCACTACTTCTTCGGGTTTCTTTTGCATATATTCGCTATCGGCATACCATACGCCATCCCGCAAAAAAACATTTCTTTTGTGTGAAAAATACAAACTCGGCATTTCAATTTTTTCCTGAAAAATATATTGCCACACATCCATTTCTGTCCAGTTGGAAATAGGGAACACACGGAAATGCTCGCCTATATGTTTTCTGCCGTTAAACAGATTCCACA
>CAYVGM010000007.1:0-3710 GCA_964451125.1 uncultured Chitinophagales bacterium | reverse complement strand
GGCAGCCATTTATGTTGTTTTATCTTGTTTAAAAAATAGATTTCATGTTCTTTTTCTTTTATGCCCATTTCAACTAAAATTTCATCGTACTTAGTAATAGAAACGGAATTAAAAAGTTCTTTCATCCTGTAATATTCATTTACATTTCCACTTTCTAATCTCCCCGCAAAATACATGGGCATGAACCAACCCATCACATAGCAACTCCAGCTTATACATTTTCCGAATACATAATATTTAACTTCATACCATTTCGAGATTTTGACATTATTTGCATCCATAATTTTCAGCACTTCATCACGGTGTATCCATTCATCATCTTCAATTTCTTTTATTTTTATTTTTTCATCTTGATTACTTACCGAAGCCGCATGACCCTGATAAGCAAACGCCACAGCTCTTTCAGCAGAATAAGCCAGTTGCAGTAAATTCTCTAACTCAGGTTGCAGTTGCATTTCACTTTAGTATTATCGCTTATCATATTCTTTATACATCATATCGTATTTGGCAGACGCGTCTGCCAAATTTCATTTTTCATGTAGCAAATCAGATACTTTTCTTTGTAAGATTTTTTTATCCGGCAGGTACAATTTATATTTAGAAACAAAAATTTTATTGGATATTCCGCCCATGACATACTGCACTAATATTTCATCTTTCTCTGCCGATAAAATTATTCCATTCGGATCATTATCTCCTTCTACGTTTTCTTCTGCTTTAAAATAATTCAGGTACAAGTTCATTTGCCCGATATCGTTGTGTTTTACATTTCTTATTTTCAAATCTATCAAGACAAAACATTTTAAGATGCGATGGTAAAAAACTAAATCCACATAAAAATGAGAACTGCCTAAAGAAATTTTATATTGTCTTCCGATGAAAGCAAAACCTTTTCCTAATTCAAGAATAAAAGATTGTAAATTATTGATAATTTTTTGTTCAAATGATTTTTCTGTAAGCTTATGATTTTTCGGAATTTTTAAAAAATCCAAGACATAAGGGTCTTTTATTACGTCAGCAATGTCCGGCAACTCTTGTTTGTTTTTTGGTAGTAGTGAAATCCCTTTTTTCTTATGCTGAAGCATCCATCGTTCATACAAAGAACTATCCAGTTGATTTTCTAAAGTACGCACGCTCCAGTTTTCCGCATTACATTTATCAAAATAAAACTTGCGTTTTTCGTCATCCGTAACAGACAATAAAAGTACATAATGACTCCAGTATAATTTTTGGGAAACACGATTCCAATCTTCAAAAATCAAATAAAATCTACGCATATCTGAAAGGTTGCGTCTGCCAAATCCTTTTCCGTATTTTTCTGTCAAATCTTTTGAAAGACCTGATAACATTGATGTTCCGTACTCAGCACGTTCATTGCCGTGTTGCTCATAATTCACGATATGTCTGCCAATTTCCCAGTAAGCTTTTACTAATTCGTAATTAATTAATTTTACAGCATTCAATCGAGATTGCTCTAAAATCGATCCGATATCATGAATTAAAACTTTATATTTCCGACTTTCGACTTTCAAACTTGTTTTATTTTATTCATAAAATAATTGAATACCATTTCCACACTCTCCTCAATACTTTGATCGGCTGTATTAATTTCAACAGCAGGATTTTCGGGAGCTTCAAACGGCGCATCCAAACCCGTGAAATTCTTGATTTCTCCATTCAACGCTTTAGCATACAAACCTTTCACATCGCGTTTGGCACATTCATCAAAACTAGCATTGACATATACTTCATAAAAATCTTTCTCACCAATTATTGCTTTTGCATTCTCGCGAATTTCTTTTGTTGGCGATACAAAACAATTAATTGTTACAACCCCACAATTTAAAAATAACTTATTGACTTCGGCAATACGCCGGATATTTTCCGTTCTGTCTTCTTCCGAAAAACCAAGATTTTTATTAATCCCCGTGCGCACATTATCGCCATCCAGCACAAAGCATAAAATACCTTCTTGTTGAAGTTTTCGTTCCAAACCTTGAGCAATGGTAGATTTGCCCGAACCCGATAAGCCCGTCATCCAAATGCATAAAGACTTTTGATGCAATAAATTTTCTTTTTCCTCGCGTTGCAACAATTTATCAAATATGGGATGTATATGTTCGTTCATTTTCAGCCCGTAAAAATAAATAAAATTATTTACATCCACCAATAGTATATCGAAAGAGTAGAGTATTCTTAATCTTCAATTAAAACCTGTGTTGCCAATAAGTCTTCTAAGTTTTCTCTACGACGAATAAGCTGTGCTTTACCGTCTTTTATAAGTACTTCTGCCGGACGATAACGTGAATTGTAATTCGAAGACATTGAGAAGCCATACGCCCCGGCATTATGCAAACAAAGAATATCGCCTTCCCGCACTTCGTTGAGTTTCCTGTCCCAACCAAATGTATCCGTTTCACAAATATAACCGACCACGGTATAAATTCTGTGTATGCCTTCCGGATTAGATATATTGGTGATGTGGTGATACGCATCATAAAACATGGGGCGGATGAGATGGTTTTGTCCACTATCCACACCTACGAAAACAGTAGAAGTAGTTTGTTTGATAACATTGGAACGCACGAACAAGAAGCCCGATTCTGACACGATATATTTACCGGGTTCAAAAATCAATTTCAAATTTTTTCCATATTCCGTACAAAACTCCATGAACCTGGATGAAATTTTCGCGCCTAATTCTTCGATATCTGTCGTATTATCATCCTGATGATATTTTACTTTAAAGCCGCTGCCAAAATCGAGGAATTTCAAATCAGGGAAATTTCGTGCAGCTTCAAATAAAATTTCAGCTCCTCGCAAAAACACATCTGCGTCTAAAATATCAGAACCGGTATGCATATGCAGACCTTCAACAATAATATTATTGGTTTTTATTACTCGCTCCAGATGACGTAACTGATAAATTGAAATACCGAATTTGGAATCGATATGTCCGGTAGAAATTTTTGTATTTCCGCCTGCCATGATATGCGGATTGATGCGCACACATACGGGATAAGTATTGCCGTATAAATGTCCGAATTGCTCTAAAATTGAAATATTATCAATATTGATACGCACACCAAAACCAACGGCTTTATTGATTTCGTCAATGTTGACGCAGTTGGGTGTGTACATAATTTCGTGCGGTTGAAATCCAGCCTTCAGGCCGAGTTGTACTTCCTGAATAGATACTGTATCCAGCCCTGCACCGAGAGAACGCAGATATTTTAGAATATTGATATTGGATAATGCTTTGCAGGCATAATGAATTTCGACATCAATACCTTTGAAAGCATTCATCAAGCGTTGGTATTGCTGTTCTATTTTTTTGGCATCATATACATACAATGGTGTTCCGTATTCTCTGCAAACTCCGAGAACATCAACACCATCTATTTCATATCGTCCGTAAACTAACTCCATAAGTTATTTTTCTACGAATATAGTGGAATCGTAAGCTACGTGCAACGCATAAGGAATCAGATAATTATAAGTTAAACTAAACACAAAACAATAAACATTGAAACAAGTATTTCACAATCTGTAATTTACTTCAATTTTGGTCCTTTTAGAGTGATTCAAAATTAAGCTGAATTTTAGCAGTGATTTGTTGTAAGACTTCAAAATCTTTTTCACTCAATCCGCTCCAGCCTTTCTTTCTAAACTCAACTATCACTGGCAGTAATCTTTTTACCAAAGCTTTA
>CAYVGM010000006.1:0-27584 GCA_964451125.1 uncultured Chitinophagales bacterium | reverse complement strand
CCTCTAGTGTACCGGTTATGTCGCCAGATGTACCGCCGGGTAGCTACGTTGGGAAGGGATAAGCGCTGAAAGCATCTAAGCACGAAACCCACTTCAAGATGAGTTCTCATAGGGTCGTCGAAGACTACGACGTTGATAGGCTATAGGTGTAAAGTTGGTAACAACAAAGCCGAGTAGTACTAATAACCCATCAACTTTTTAAAATTTGAATAATATCCCAATATGTTAAAATATACAGCATTACGCTAAAAATTTTAATGGCGATTTTAGCGTGGGTGTTCACCTCTTCCCATCCCGAACAGAGAAGTTAAGCCCCACAGCGCCGATGGTACTAGGTTAAAACCTGGGAGAGTAGGTCGTCGCCAATCTCTTACAGCCCCGCATTCATGCGGGGTTTTTTTATTTTACCGCTTTTACTTCATGTTTTTTATGCTGTATGATTGTTCTGTCTTGTCTCAAAAGTATTCTGATATTCAACAACATTACTATTAAGGCATAAGTTTCATTACATGTTGCCTTTGGGCATGTACTAAAACCTATTGAATTAAGAAAATAAAAAGTAATTTCAAGTTTTGCATCACAAAGAAACTTTAACTTACTAAGCATGCATGTTAAGTATTTGCTGGCACTGTAATAGCGGCTGTCGCTACTAAAGACGTAGGTATAACAGCCAAGCCTCCATTTACGGTTAGTTTGGCAGTAGGTGAGGTAGTGCCAATACCTACATTGCCGGTTTGAGCTATGGCATATAAGCCTATAAGGATGAGGCTAAAAAAGAAGAGTAGGTTTTTTTTCATGGATATAATTTATATGTTGATTTAACATACAAATTTAATTATAGGACGTTTGCAATTCACGTAATTAGTTTAACAAAATGCGCATTTATTGATTGCATTGATAAACATGCAATTTCTTCCTCTTATATTTATGAACTATTTACACTTAGTTTCCCTGAATTATCAAATAAAAAAAATAGCATCATGTCAAAATTATCACCTAAAAATGTACGAATTTCTCTATTTATTTTGCTCACCCTTGGGCTGTTAAGTGCTTGTGTACCAATAGGAGGAAATGTACTTCCTTCAGTAAGCCCGAATATACTGAATAAAAAATATAATGAAGTTTCTTTTTTAATGACACATAATGCTATGAACAATACAGAGCGTGGTTTTACAGTACCTAATCAATCGCACTCGATCACCAGACAATTACAAAATGGTGTTCGAGGTTTGATGTTGGATACCTATGATGGTTCTGACGGAGTTGCACTTACCTATCATGGCTATCCTGCATTTGGTAACAAAAGTTGGTTGATGCTCTTAATGAAGTAAAATCATTTTTAAATTCGAATCAAAACGAAGTAGTTACCATTATTTTTGAAAACCAAGGTAGTAATGAGCAGTTAATGCGAGCAATAGACAGCCTGGATTTAGACCAAATGGCATATATTCATACCAATGGTACAGATTGGCCTACCATTCAGAATATGGTAACTTCAAATAAACGTCTGGTCATGTTTGTTGAATTTACAAAAACACCAACAACCGCTTATTTAATGCATGCATGGTCAACTATTTTTGATACAAAATATACATATCATAATGTTGGTGAATTTGATGCAGCAGTAAATAGGGGCAGTGCAGGTAGTAAAGAGTTATATTTGGTAAACCATTTTCTTCAAAACGGACTTAGTTTGCCTGATAAGAATTTAGCACCACAGGCAAACAGCCTTAATGTTTTACAAAACAGAATACAAACCTGTAGTAGCTCCAATAATCATCGAGTTAATTTCTTAGGTGTTGATTTTTATGAAATTGGATACGGAAAAAATGTTGTAGATTCTCTAAACAGATAAACACTTTTTTGCATTTAATTTTAGTGTAGCCAAATCCAAGCTGTCATTAGTTAAACTGTTGCTTTAGAAATAGGTTTAGTTCTTCACCAAAGATATTTTTCTTTACAATTTTTCCTGTATTGTCTATGATAAATAAGGTTGGCGTTTGTAGGATTCCGTAATCTTTTTGAGCAACTCTGCTTTCATCCCATACATTAATCCAAGTGAAGCCTTTTTGCTCTATAGTTTGTTGAAATTGTTTTCGTTCTTTATCTAAATTAATAGCATAAACTTCCACCTTTTTGGTTTTATATTTCTTGTAGATGTCGTGTAATTTTGGCAAAACCTGCTCACAAGTATGACAGGAAGATTGCCAGAACACCACTATAGTCATTTTATTTTGAGCAATTTGTTTTTGTAGTGATTGATTGATTTTATTTGCATCTTGCAATGCAATCTCAGTATAATTGTTGCCTATCTTATGTTTGAGAATAGTAGTTACAAAGTTTCTTCTTTGATTAGCAAAGGTGTCTAATTCGCAAGCATCGGCATTCCATGTTTCATATACTTGTTGCAGTGCATCATCATCATTCTGTTGATAAAAACGTGTTAGCAAATAATCAAAAATAAAATCAGATAATACTTTATTTTTTTGAACTTTTTCATATATATATCCTATTATTTCATTTTTTTGATATTTTTTATCAATTTCTATATAATCGGAGAAAAAGGCATCTAGTTTTTCCAACAGTAAATAATGGTGTATTACATCCGGTGAAAGCTGATTAAATGTATTAAAATAATATTGCTGTAAAAATGCTCTGTTGGTTTCATATCGGAATCTGTCCCTATATTCTGGAAATAACATTAATGGAATTAATACTATTGAAGCATAGCAATATGGAAAGTTTGTTCTTAAAGAAGATAAGTTATAATTAAATAATATTTGGATGCTATCAATCTTTTTTTCAATTTGTTGATGTTGTGTATAAAATGTGCTGCTAAAATAAGGTATATTACTTTTTTCAAGTTGAATCTCTTGCATAGCTTTCTCGTATTCCATTTTGTAATTAAGCAAACGATAATATAATTGATTCTCAGATGATTGCTTAATATCAATATTATTAATCATCAAATCTTTTATTGTTCCTTTGATTGATGGTATTTCTTTAGAAGAGAGAATCAATTCAATATTATGTTTGTTATTTATGGTTAATATATACAAACCCGGGTTTTGAGCCGTCTTATCCAAAAGTGTAAATACAGTAGAGTTGTTAGAAAGATATATTGAGTCAACAATTATTAGGCTTCCGGATTGATATTTTTTCAACTGTATTAAATTCAATGTTTTATCAATCTCTGTAATATGTAGTACAACGCTATTAGATGCAAATATTGTAGGCGTACCAAAAAAGAGCAGTAAAATTAATACGAAAAAATATCTCGCGTACATACGTTATAATAACATAAAAAAATACATGCAAAAATTATTCCACTTGCAAGTATTCATATAATAAATAGATTAATATATTCTAATTTTTAGTGATAGTAGCACAACGGATGCGTAAATTCCCATCTAGTCTGCCAGTAGCGTAAATAGTGGAGCCTACTAAATATGACCCGGGAGGACAAGAGGTAGCATGGTTCATATTATCAGGGCCGGTGCCATTACCACTGTTACCCAATGCCTGAAATGCTGTTCCTCTAGTATAGCCTGATGAAACAGTACTACAAAACACATTACCATTATCAAATTCTCCGGTACTGCTTTTATATAATCCAAAACCACGGGCAATTTCATTTGAGTTGCAATCAAATATATGGTCAGCATTGTCATATCCATTAGTTGAGTTTCCTGATCTATATGTACCACCACTTATTACACCTGTTAAATTAGCACAAATAGTTTGGATTGGACCTTGCAGATATCCACCAACATATACTTGTAGTGCTGTAACTGCCCAACCATCATTGCAATTAACATCTGTCCAACTACTATTACCATTATTACCGGAAAGTTGTGAATAATCTGTTACTACCAATGCTCTAGTAAATGAAGTCTCTGTTACTTTGGTAGATCCTTCTACCTGCAATTTTACTTCCGGGTTAGATGTGCCAATACCGATGTTGCCACCTTGTTCTAATACCAATCTATTATCTGCTATTCCAGATTCAGTAAAGCCCAAATCTCCATCTGATGTACCTTGCGTACGCATATGCCATTTATTTACACCCGCATTATTTCTAAATTGGATAAGATCTGAATTACCGGCAGCTGGTTGAATAGTAAGGCGGAAATTAGGCGTATTCGTTCCTATACCCACAATATTATCAAATGTATATTTTAAGCCGTTGGTAAAGCGTGTAGTATGTGTTCCTGCAATACTTGAACTGCTAAATTGTATCTCCTGCCATGTATTGGCAGAGCCATCATAAGCTGATGGAATAAAGTCTATTTTTCTTGCAGGTATATCCTGTCTTCTGATACTTACTACTGCCGTATTGTCTGCCGAATTGGAGCCATCGAACGTTGCCGCAGTAGAGTTAGCTCCGGTTTGCACATGCAATCTAGTGGATGGAGATGTAAGACCAATACCGACATTACCTGTTCCGTCCTGAAAGGTAATTTTATCAGTGGCTGTAGTTGTAGAATTGTAAAAACGTAAGTCATTTGATGAACTCGGACGATATATCACCCACTTTTCTACACCAGCACTATTCAAACCGATTCCTGACTGAACATTTGCAGCAGCATCAATCAAGATGCGCTGATCAGAATTGGAAGTAGATGTACCAATTGTCAATTCTTGAGCCGGAGTTGAAGAAGCTCCAGAAAAATCACCAATACCTATGTTACCGGTTACATACTGTGCATCCGATTTAACAGCAGGTGTAGATGCTGTCGTTGCTTTGGTCCAGTCGTTTCCAGCAGCCGAACTTATGGTTCTCCATCCTGCATTTACATACTGAAATATACCTACTCCAGTGGTAGGTGCAATTGATGTGCTATTAAAAATGGCAACATTATCATCTAAATTAATGATGGTCAATACCTGCCCTTCCACCGGAGAAGTTGCTGAAACAGCATTGGCTTGTACGCCTGCAACATTGGTAATGTATACCGTAGAAGTATTCGTTGGTACCGTTATGGTTGCTGCCGCTGCTAAGGAGGTAGGAATAACAGCCAAGCCTCCATTTACGGTTAGTTTGGCAGTAGGTGAGGTAGTGCCAATACCTACATTGCCGGTTTGGGCATAACTGTTTACAGTCAGTATCACAGATAAAATAAAAAGTAAAGAATTTTTCATGATGACAACTTTTATGAGTTAAACTATTTTTTAATTATTTTTTTACTGGTTGTAGTGTTATTAAATTCAAAACGGGCAATATACGTTCCTTTTGCTAAGCTAATATCCGTAATTCGAACTTTATTGAGTCCTTTTTCTAAATTTATTTTTACTGCATTTTCTTGTTGACCAATTACATTGTATAAACTAAACAGTAATTCACCGGAATCTGGAGCAACAATATTGACAAAGGCATCCCCATCGGCAGGATTTGGATACACATCTGAAACGGAAAATACATCTGTTCCGGTTAATTTAGCACTTACCGTATAGGTTAATGAAGAAGATCCGTCAAAATCGAGTTGTTTTAGTTTATAATAATACAGCATATCGGGTTGTACGTTGTAATCATTAAAAGAATAATCATGCGGTAAACTTGAAGTGCCGTTACCATTTACGAAACCAATTGAAGTAAAGTTAGTACCGTCTGTACTGCGTATCACTTCAAATCCTTTATTATTTATTTCAGAGGCTGTTTGCCAGGAAACTTTAATATAGGAGTTGTTTATAGGCTCTGCTTTTAAATATACAAGCTCTACCGGCAAAGCCGTGTTGGAAGAAAGACTGGTGCCGTGGATACGGTAAGTTGAGAAAGAAGTCTGATTATTTAACGTGATGTCTAAATCGGTATTGTCAAAAGAGCACCACAAATACACAGGTCCCAAATGATTCCAAGGAGCCATATAGCCACCTATTGTAGGAAAAAATTGTGCATTACCGCCTACTACGCCATCCTTGACAACTATTCTCAGTCGTTGATTTTGGTATGGACTTCCACAAGCAGTAGGTATTGTATAGTAGCTTGATGCATTATTTGGGTCTAAAACACTACCCGGATGTAGCGTTATACCGTAAGCATAACCGCTGGTACCGCCACTTGGAGTGGCCACCCACTCGTGCGATAAATCCATAGATGTTTCTAAATAATACCAATCATAAATGCCATCTGGAGAGCCTACACAGCCATTATGGGTTTGCATACCGGGTCCGGGATCTTTGCCCACATCACAAAGCACATTTCTTGTAATAGGTGCAACTGCAGCAGGTTTAATATATCCCAGAAAATCCATATTAGGATTTGAAGTAAAATTAAGTTCAAAGGCTTCCATACCGTCTAATGAAGCAGGTGCAACGCCAATCGGGTAATAATAGGTACCCGTAGATGTAACCTTTCTTCTTAGTTTTCCTTCGAAATATTTTTCGGTAGCACCATTGCCGGTGCTGTTACCCACTAATGAACTTGTTGCGCCATTTTTCAGATAGATCTCGTAAGGATAGGCACTACCATCATTTGTATGTCCGGCAACATCTGTTCTAATTCTTCCTGAGTTATTAAATTTTATGGTATTTTCTACTTCTACATTATTGGCTAAATCGACGATTTGAGTAGCTGCTTTATGTGTAATCAGATTGTAAAAATCGTTGGTTGAAGTAAATGAACCGGTTATACGTTGATTGATGCTTGTAGTGATGGTTGCATTTGGGGCAGAAACAAATACTTCATCACCCGTAGTTGTAAATGTTCCTGAATTACTGATATTGCCGGTAAGTTGTGTTTCAGTAGCTTGATTGTCATACGTACCCTTCACGGTAATATCTCCATCTACAAACAGGGCTACTGTTGAGTTCGTATTATCGTAAGAAGCTAAAGTACCTGAAGAAGCATTTCTAATGGATAAGGTGCCATTAGTGCCGTTGTCAATGAAAAGTTGGGCAAAGATTTGATGGGAAATGATAAGAAATACTAAAGCGGTGTAAAATTTATTCATGATAATATATAATTAGCTAAACAAATTTAATTATTTTCATTCACTTCTGCTTAGCATAATACGCTTAATAATTTACATTTAACGCAAAATAACAGGTTAGCACATGCAAAAGTATACTAGGGCAAGTATTTTTATTATTTTTAAACAGTGGTCATTAATACGTCAATACTAAGAAGCATCTATTTTGCATTAGAAAATGCGGGTTATGTTTTGCGTGATTTTGAAAGTGATGAGCAAATTATTGCCTCTGTCTATTCGTTGGAAATGGCAGATGCAGAGATATTTTTTAACCTAATCACCCGAGTAAGGCAAAAAGTAAACCGTATCGATTTATTTTACGAATTATTTAAGCCGTTGAGTGTATTGGATATCGGATTAATCGGTCATTTTTTACTGACTTGTAAAAGTATTTATATCGCCCATGACCGCATGATAAAATACCAATTACTAATAAGCAATTTTATTAATATAAGATATAATAAGGTACATAATGAAGTGCATTGGATATTACAAATGCCATATCAGTTTTATAAAGAAAATTATGACATGGAAGCATTGGCAGATTTTGAGTTGATTCTGCGTTTAAGAATAGAAGAAACCTTATCTAACAAAAGCACTCAACCCAAAAAAATAGAGTTATTTCATGTCGCAGGAAACAAAAGCAATGAACGCATCTTTTTTTTCTCAAAAAAATTTAATTGTGAGGTGGCATCCAACCGGCTGTACAATAATATAATTTATAACGAATCAGTAATAAACAAAGATATACCTTATAAAAATTATGAGTTATACAAAAGTATGGATGAGATGTTGCTTAAGAAAATACCTGAGATGTATGAAAATTCAGAATATGAGAATGCTATAAAATCCATCCTACTCAACAACATGGACAACTTTCCTTTATCGCTTGAAAATACAGCCAAAAGATTGTTTATGTCTCCAAGAAAATTGCAGGAAATTCTTAAAAATAAAAAAAATACATATAAGAACATAATAAATGAAATGCGAATTTTAATTATTATGGAAAATATGAACAGGATGAAAGAAATTAAGGAAATTGCACAGAATACTGGCTACCATGATATTTCTTCTTTTTCGCGTTATTTTAAATCTGTATTTAAAATAGCTCCGAATGAATACCGGCAAATGGATTACGAACAAAGACTACGTGTATTGTCTGAGGCAAACCTAAAATAATCGAAATTATTGCAGTGAATTTGTTTACATACAAAGCAATAGCTTAACGGAAGTTTTACTTAATAATTGGTTAAAATGATTTTTTTGTAACCAATGTGTATTTCGTAAGAAAAAAATACTATATTTTTGTGTTTTTAAAGTATAATGACACAAAAAATCAAAAACGGACTTTTGAACTGGAAGATGTATTTATCCTCTCCGGTACACATTATCTACTTTTTGATATCTCTTTCTATCTTGTTGTTTTCTGCCAAATACTGTAAAGCCTATATTGCAGAGTTTACAACCCGACCGGGCATAATTTTGAACGATCCACTTTTGTCACAATTCAAGGCACAGGATTTTTCTACCATCATTTTTGTTTTATTTCATCTGGGTATAGTGTTGTGCTTCGCCTCTTTTTACAATAACCCAAGAGAATTATCTGTTGCATTTCAGGCTTATGCACTTTTAATGATATTCAGAACATGTACCATCTATTTATGGCCACTGCAAGCGCCGGAAGATATGATATTCCTGCGCGACCCGTTCGCAGAAATCTATATGCATCACAATGGAAACAGGGTAGTCAATGATTTATTCTTTTCAGGACATGTTTCATCGAGCTTCTTATTTTTCATCGTATCTAAAGGAAAATATTTAAAGCGAATGTTGATATTCATTACGATAGCTGTTGCAGTGATGATTTTGTGGCAGAAAGTACATTATACTATCGATGTATTGGCAGCACCATTTTTCTCTTTACTTGCTGTAAAATCTATTTCGTATATCAATGAAAAAATACATGCGGCTTGGGTTCCGCCTATTGAAGTGATGCAAGTCGAAATTGTACAAACACAACAAGAAGAAGTTGCGTCAACTTAAATCCCGATGCTTAGTTTCTCCCATTCTTCCATCAGGCTGTTTAATTGCTCTTTGGCATTGCCCAAATCTTGCGCAATTTTTTCATCATATTTACCATCTTCCGAAAATTGTGTTATTTGTTTTTCTAAAGTATTGATTTGAGTTTCCTTAGCTGTAATTTCAGCTTCAATTTTGCTGATTTGATTTTTGATTTTTTTATCAATAGTGTTGGTCGTTTTCTGTTCCGTGTTCACCGTGTTTTTGGGTGTACTTTCTGCTATTTGCTGTTGACTCAATTCCACTTCTCTGAAATCCTGCAAACGACGTTCTTCAAAAAAGGCTTCGATATCTCCGACAAATTCTTTAACTACACCATCTTTAAATTCATACACTTTATTGGTCATACCGGCTAAAAAATCCCTGTCGTGCGAAACGACGATGATCGTTCCGGGATATTTGGAAATGGCCTCTTTCAGCACTTCCTTAGCTTTGATATCAAGGTGATTGGTCGGCTCATCCAAAATCAACACATTACTTGTATGGAGCAATAAATGTGCAAGGCATACACGCGCTCTTTCACCTCCACTCAGTACGCTTATCTTTTTGGTGGCATCCTCACCGCTGAACATAAACGCACCTAAAATATTGCGCACCTGAGCTCTGGTTTCCGGCGGCGCTGTATCTTCCATGTATTGCAAAATAGTGAGGTTTTTGGGAAGATGCTCCGCATGATGCTGCGCGAAGAAAGCTCGGCTCACATTATGTCCTAAATCTAAATTGCCTGAGTCGGCATTGATTTCTTTGGCAATGATTTTTGCCATCGTGGTTTTGCCCATTCCGTTCTTACCGATAAAAGCTACTTTATCGCCACGTTCTATTTCAAGGTTGACATCATGGAAGACCTCTTTTTCGCCATAACTTTTCGCCAGATTCGTAGATTTTACAACTACTTTTCCGCTTTGTTGTCCCATCGGAAACTGGAAACGCATGGCACGCACATCATCTTGCTCCACTTCGACCACATCCATTTTATCTAATTTTTTCACCAAACTTTGTGCAAAAGAAGCCTTGCTGGCTTTGGCTTTAAATCGTTCGATATTGCGTTCAATTTGTTTGATTTGATCTTGCTGATTCTTATACGTTTGTAATTGCTTTTCTCGTCGCTCTTCTTTTAATATCAAGTATTTGGAATAATTGGCTTTGTATTCATACATTTTACCCAATTCCAACTCAACAGTCTTATTGCATACATTATCCAAAAATTTCTTGTCGTGCGAAACCAGTACTATCGCACCGTCATACGTTTTAAAAAAACTTTCTAACCAAATAATAGACTCAATGTCCAAGTGATTGGTCGGCTCATCTAATAACAATAAATCGGGATATTGCAACAATAATTTGGCAAGCTCTAAGCGCATCGCCCAGCCACCTGAGAAAGTAGATGGCGCTTTATCAAAATCTTCGCGCTGATAGCCCAAACCTTTTAACACCAGTTCGGTGTTTTTGTCTTTATCGTCTATATCCAAATGCACCAAACGGTCATTGATATCACAAAACTCTTGAGATAAATTCAGATAATCATCCGTATCATAATCCGTTCTGGTTTCCAGCTGATGCTGTATATCATCTAATTTAGCTTGCAAAATATTGATTTCGCGAAATGCAGTTTGTGCTTCCAGCCATACGGTAGGTTCATTTTGCGCTCTGATTTCTTGTTTCAAGAAACCGATAGAATAAGAACTCGGTTTGGCGATACTTCCTTCTTGAGGAGTGATTTCGCCATTCAGGGTTTTCAGCAAAGTAGATTTTCCCGCACCGTTTCTGCCCACTAAACCGATACGGTCTTTCGGTTGTATGGTAAAAGTAACATTGTCGAATAAGATACGACTGCCAAATATGATAGAAAGATTTGTAGCTTGCAACATGGGCGCAAAAATAGGAAAATTGTTGTTTCGGGAAGTTTAAGAATAGTGTAGTTGCATATCGCAATCAATGGCTTGCAGACTAAAGCATATCAACTAAACGACTCTTTCGAAATGTGCAGTAAAGTGGCGCAAAAATGGAGGCTCGTATGTAATTTTCATCCCTTTCGAAGCTTGTTTTTCTTCACTCAACTCAGCAAAAATATCTATCACATAGTCGATATGGCTTTGTGTGTAAACTCTCCGAGGAATAGCTAAACGAACCAACTCAAATTGTGCGGGTATAAAATTACCATGAGCATCCGTTTTACCAAACATCACCGAGCCAATTTCGCAACAACGAATACCGCCTTTTACATATAAATCACAGACGAGGGCTTGCCCCGGATATTCGTGCGGGGGAATATGATTATAAAAGGCTTTGGCATCTACATAGATGGCATGTCCGCCATAAGGTTTTACCGTTGGAATTCCCATTTCATTCAAATGCCTGCCTAGATATTCCGTACTTTTTATGCGATAGTGTAAATAATCATCATCAAACACTTCTTGCAATCCGACAGCCAAGGCTTCCATGTCTCTGCCACTTAAGCCGCCATAAGTAACAAATCCTTCTGAAATAATCAGTAAATTCATACATTGCTCAGCCAGCTTTTTATCTTTCAGCGTAAGCAGACCACCCATATTCACTAAGCCGTCTTTTTTAGCACTCATAATAAATGCGTCGCCCAAACTCAGAAATGCCGTACCAATTTCGCGATACGTTTGATTTTCAAAACCAGCCTCACGGTGTTTAACGAAGTAGCTGTTTTCGGCAATTCTGCAAGCATCCAGCACAAGCAAAATGCCATATTTATCGCACAATGCACGAACAGCAAGTGCGTTTTTATAACTTACAGGCTGACCGCCTGCGGAGTTATTAGTAATTGTTAACACGATAGCACCTATTCGGTCAGCACCAAATTTTTGTATAATAGCATCTGCTTCTTCTACATTCAAATCGCCTTTAAAAGGCAGTTCTTTTTGCGGATCTTTAGCCTCCTCATAAATGACATCAAAAGCTTGCGCACCCGTAAATTCTATATTGGCACGTGTCGTATCAAAATGCGTGTTGCTGATAAATACTTTATCTTTTCCTCCAAGTATACCATACAAAATTCTTTCTGCTGCTCTGCCTTGATGGGTGGGAATAACAAAAGGCATTTGCGTTAAATCTTTAACTTCTGTTTCTAACTTTTCCCAACTGCTTGCTCCGGCATAACTCTCATCGCCCAACATCATGGCAGACCATTGTTGTTCGCTCATCGCTCCTGTTCCGCTGTCTGTCAGCAAATCGACAAAGACATCTTCGCTTTTAAGTAAAAAAGGATTGTTAAATGCTTTCTCTAATTGAGTTTTGCGATAAGCTTCTGTAGTAATTTTCAATGGTTCAACCATCTTAATTTTAAACGGTTCTGCCAAGGTCCGAGGTCTTTTCATGCAAAAATTTAGACAACAAATTTAAGGTAAAAAGCGGTAAGAAGTTAGTGATTGTAAGATTGTACAAATAAGTGGATGGATTACTGATGAAAGTTTATCAGTAAAAAATAATAATATAACCCATTGTGTGATTTAAACCAAATAGAATTATAGTATTTCTAATCATAAATAGTTACTTGCTACAAACCAATATAGATTACAAGCAAAAACCTAATATCGCCTTTGACGATTCTTATATTTTCCTATTCTTACTTAATTTTGTAAGGAAAACATTGTTAATCCTAAAAAAATCTATACCTCTATGTGGTAAAAATTCTAAAACAAAACACACAAAATGTTAAAATACTTTACACTAAGAGAGATTGGCTGGTACTAGAACTTAAATACCAAACCCAGCTTGGCATAAGAACCTTCTAAATATCCGGCCTCAAGGTTGCCACCTATATGTTCAACGAAATAATAAGACATTCCGATTCCGGCTCCTACTATAGCACCCGCACCAAATTTATCTCCGACAAGATTTTTATCTTTTAATCTGAAACCACCACCTACTGCAAGAGGAATATAAACATCAAATTTTTCAGCATCTAATTTTGTATTTCCTTTCTCTGAGATCAACTGATACAAATGAAAAACACCACGTACACCTACACCGAAATTTCTGTATTTATAGTCGATGGCGTATAATGAACCTGCATTATATTTTCTTCCCGAAAAAGTAAACCAACCGCCAATTCCAAAATATGGTGAAGCAGCATAATCCATATTGACTGTTACACCAGGAACAAAACCGTAGCCTTTTGTAGTATATGTGGGGATATAGCTATGGTGTCCCAAATTAAGTGTCGTATAAATATTGAAATCTCCTTTTTCTATAGCAAAACTTGGTGTAGCTGCTAACAATAAAATAAATAATGCAATTGAGGCAATAATTCTTTTCATAAAGCTGATATTTTAAGGAACAAATGTAACATATTTTTTTGTAGTGCAACTAAATGATGCCATTAAACTTTCGTAAAAACCACTCTAATGCCAATACGAGTAATGCCAGTACAAAAAGCCATTTAAAGTCGATAAGTGGACGGGTATTAAAAGTATCAAATAAGATGGTTTTCATTTTAGCTTGATTTTTCAAGTCATCAAATATAGCCGACAAATTTTGTGGATAGTACATTTTACCTCCGCTTTGTGCCGACAAGTTCTGCAACAACTGGTGATTGGCTTGCGTGTTGATGATTTCTACTTTGATAGCCCGTACGGAGAAACTGCATGAAGCAGTTAGCGGTTTGCCTTTATATGTAGTTTTTGCCAATGCTGTATAGTTGCCCACGGGCAAAATTCCCGCATTCAGATAATAGGCATTCAGTGTTTTATCCAGCGCATAGTTAAACTCTTTTCCATTATCGCCTTTTACGACACATTGCACATCTTCATCGTTAACCAGCTCATAACTTTCATTATATAATTCAGCTTCCATTTCCACCTGCTCATTAGCATTATATACATTTTTAAGTGGTTTAATCTTAAATTTCCGTTTGTCATTTTTCACCGTCAAATACTGAATGCATTTATTGACCAACTCATCTGTTGCAGCATAGCTTTTAGTTTGCAGGTATTCATGCATACGCCAACGCCAGATGCCTTCGCCACAAAAAAATCCGGATTTCTTGCCGTTAATTTCATTAAAAAAGAAGAGCGGGTTATTGGTAGGAATGCTGCCGATTTGTTGTTTCAAGAAAACATCTGCTGTGGCAGAAAGGGTGTATTTTCCAAATGGTGCCAATAATGGTGGTAAATTTTGCAGTGTTTTTATCATTTGCTCATTTACTGTAAATTTGGAAAACGAGGAATTATAAACCGGAAAAACTTCATTGCCATTTTGGGCAGAACCACTTATTTGCAACACTTTTTGCAGTGTGTTTAATTGTGCCAGATTCGTATTTGCCGATAAAATAAAAAAGACAGGCACTTGAGCATTCACTATTTCGGAAAGCAAACCGAGTTTTGAAGATGCTCCTAAAGATGGAAGCCCGTGCAAAATGACCATATCGGTCTCTTTAATATTACCCGAGTACGTTTTGATATCCGTTGCTTCCAGTTGGTAATTTTTATTTTGTTCTATGGCATAGCGTAACGCTTTGATATCGGGATGCGGAGCATCATACAACAACAATATTTTTTGTCTGCCGTCTATAACTTCTATATATGCTGTTTCATAATTATTTTCTGTTGTCATCTCACCTGCCAAAGGTTTGAGCATAACCTTAAATGGCAATAAACCCGGCTTGACAGCATTGCCTATGGCTTCTATTTGGTCGATATAATTATCATCTGTAACGGAAATCACTTTTGAAGCAATTACATTTCCATTAAAATCTATGATTTGTAAGCTGGTTTGCTGACCTCTTAAGTGATGCGCTTCAATCTGAACAGAGATAGAAAACTGGTCGCCCAAATAAACAACATCCGGACAACGTACTGATTTGATATAAGCATCTTTCTTTAATGTGGTATCGCCTAACGCAACTGTATAAACCGGAACTTGTAATGCTTTAGCATTATATAAAGGCGAATTTCCTTTGTTGTAAATGCCATCTCCGGTAATAATCACAGCGCCAATATTTTCTGCAGCATGTCTTGAAAACGCTTCATCAATAGCAGAGTTGATATCTGTTTCTTTTTCGGTAAAATTAGATGTTTGATAGGGTGTAAGTTTATCGCCATAATTATAAGCGGCAAGCACATATTTATCCGCTATTTTTTCTTGTAATTTTTTTAAATTTTTGAGATATTCCTCGCGACTAAAAGGACCAAATGAACTTTTAAGTGATGCAGAATTATCATTTAACAATAATACGATTGGCTTTTCTTCTTCTGTTTTTTTAGTTTTGATTAATGGTGAAAGCAATAAGAAGGTAAGTATAGAAACAGCAGCAAATCGCAATGCACCCAGCAGATATTTCCAATAGCGCGGTTCTTTATCCTGAAAAACATAAACTTTTCGTCCGTATAATAAATACGCATATACTCCGCCTGCCAACAGACAGAATAAGATAAACCATTTCGGATATTCTATTAGAAAAGAGGCGTTCATTTAAAAATCGCAAAATAATGAATATAGTTTGAAAAACAAGTTTAAATAGCAAATAGACTTTTCATTATATCAGCAAATACACCTACTATTAACTATCTTTAACGGGTGATTTATCTGGACTATAATGCTACTACACCTGTTGACGAGCAAGTGCTGGATGCCATGCTACCTTATTTTTCACAAAAATTCGGAAATGCGGCAAGTGCCACACATATCTATGGTATTCAGGCTAAGCAAGCTGTGGATGCTGCCCGTCATTCAATCGCAAAACAAATTAATGCATCACCCGAGGAAATTACATTTACATCCGGCTCTACTGAGGCCATCAACTTAGCCATCAAAGGAGTTTGGAATTTATATCAAACCAAAGGCAAGCATATTATTACTGTAAAATCCGAACACAATGCCGTATTGGATACCTGCCATTTTTTATCCGGCAAAGGTGCATTGATCACTTATCTGGATGTAGATAAAAACGGCTTGATAGATTTAAATCAGCTGGAATCTGCTATTACACCACAGACTGTTCTGGTTGCAGTCATGTATGCCAATAATGAAACCGGTGTAGCACAGCCTATCCGGGAAATTGCTGATATTATTCATCAAAAAAACTCCATCTTCTTTTGCGATGCGACACAAGCCATAGGGAAAATTCCTGTTGATGTGGATAAAGATGGAATAGATATGCTATGCATAAGCGGTCATAAAATTTATGCACCAAAAGGTGTGGGATGTTTGTATACCAGACGCAAAAATCCGCGGGTAATTTTGGAACCGCTCCTTCATGGCGGAGGGCATGAGCAAGGAAAAAGAAGCGGGACACTGAATGTTCCCGGCATTGTTGCTCTCGGAAAGGCGGTAGAACTTTTTGCGTTCGATATTTCCTTGGAAAAGCTCCGCAATGAATTTGAATTTTCTTTAATGAAACATTTTGGAAACCGGATACAAATTAATGGAAAAAATGTACTGCGAATTCCAAATACTTCTAATATTGAATTTCCATTTAAAGCAGCAGATTTCATACGGCAAACAAAAACTAAACTGGCTGTTTCTACGGGATCTGCTTGTACTTCTGAGGTAAATAAGCCCTCGCATGTACTTTCCGCTATGGGCTTAAACAAAGAAAATGCTGAACATTGTATTCGTTTTAGTTTGGGAAAATATACCACACCGGCAGATATACAAAGTACAATTGAAATCATCAAGCAAATTCAGGTGATGAAATATGACTAACATATTTTTTGCAACCTAAACCTCATTTATTCATCTATTAACAGATAATTATGAAAATATACACGAAAAAGGGCGATGACGGAACCACAGCACTCTACGGTGGCATGCGCTTATCGAAAGGCGATTTGCGCATTGAAGCATACGGTACGGTTGACGAACTCAACTCATGCATAGGAGTAATTGTAAGTGGATTAACAGATGATGCTCAACAAGCGCTCTTTACTTCCATACAAAGCCGATTATTTGATATTGGCACACATTTAGCGGCAGAACCGGGAAAGAAAAATCTCATGTTGCCTGAAATAAATGAAAGCATGATTACGTTACTCGAAAATGAAATAGATAAAATGAATGAGCACTTACCCGAGTTGAAACATTTTATATTGCCCGGCGGGAATAGTGCATCAGCATATTGCCATGTTGCCCGTACTGTTTGCCGAAGAGCGGAAAGATGTGTGGTAAGGCTGGCTGAACACGAAAATACAGATTCCATTTTGATAAAATACTTAAACCGCTTGTCTGACTTTCTGTTTGTTTTTGCCCGAAAATTAGCCCACGATGACGGACGCCCTGAGAAAATCTGGATAAGCAACTGATAATCAATATTAAAATCGTTAAAAAAAATATTTTGTTTTTTTGAAAAAGCGTATATATTTGCAACCCTGAAAAAATAGTAAATCTAAAATTTAAAATTATGTACTGGACACTCGAATTAGCATCATACTTGGAAGAAGCACCTTTCCCTGCATCAAAAGATGAACTTATTGACTATGCCATCCGCACAGGTGCGCCTTTGGAAGTGATTGAAAACTTACAGGAAATGGAAGATGATGAAGAAATTTATGAAAGCATAGAAGACATCTGGCCGGAATACCCGACAAAAGAAGATTTCTTGTTTAATGAGGATGAATATTAAACCAATTGTCTTTTTCTAAAAAATTAAAGCCGCTCCTCTTGAAGCGGCTTTTTATTTGGCTGGTGGTTACTTTTTTTCTTATACTAAATGTATTCTGTTCTTTAGACCAGAAAAATAAACTTATGTCGTTGTAGTTTAAAAATATACAATTGAATGTAGTGAAGTTTGGACTTTATTAAAAACAAATACGGTATATTATTCGTAGCGTACAACAAATGCGTCTTTAAATCTATCTGTCATGCTTAATTTGAGCGCATCAGCATAGGTTTTATTTTGAAATTTACCAATGTATAATTTGTACACAGGCTTATCATTCAATGTAGATTGTTCAATTATTACTTCGTGGTCATAATCATTGCAAATGCTGTCTGCTATTTCAAAAATAATAGATGGGTCAGAAAACACTCCTAACTGGATGCCAAAGAATCCGTCATTTTCTTTATTATGTTTAGTAATAACGTAATAAGGTTTGCGGTTGCCTATGGCTTCAGTTCCTTTTAATTTCCATTCGTTGGCAGGTGCATTGGAATTTGAGGAAGGAGACGATTGATTAGTGGTGGGAGCATAAGGGTTAAAAATATCGGTATCTATGGTCGGAATATTTTCCCATGTTGCATCTCTGCTTTCCGCACTATCGTTTACAGGAGTTTTTTCTAAATCAGGCTTTTTATTTAATTTGACAGTAGCAGCCATTAAATCTTTAGGGACTTCATTAGGATGTACCGTCTCAATTTTTACGGTGCATGTACCTGCATTTCTGTACCCTAGTATTTGAGCAGCTTTGGTAGATAAATCTAGGACTCTTCCTTTAATATATGGTCCTCTGTCATTTACTTTTACATAAACGGATTTATGGTTTTTAGTGTTAGTTACTTTCACTACTGTGCCGAGTTTCATGGTTTTATGTGCCGCAGTCAGTTTATTCTGATAATAAATTTCACCTGACGCAGTGGGTCTTCCTTCAAACTCAATACCATAATACGATGCAACGCCGTACTCTACCTGAGCTGATGCGAGTAATACACACATCAGGTTTAATATAAATATGGTGGCAATTTTTTTCATAGCATTTCGTTTCGTTCAAAAAGCTGATGCAAAAATAGGGCGGCAAGGTTAGGTTTGTGTTAAGCGGGCAGAGAGTTCGATTAAAGGTTCAGTTACGATAGAATGACCGCCTTTGTAAAAAATATGTGAAAATGTTAAGCCAATATTACGTAAATTTTTCATAACCTCTTCTTTTCTTTCCTCACTGATGTAGATATCTGTATCGCCTACCAATAAATAAGGAGTTAATTTGTTAAGTCGATCCACCTGTTCCAGACATTCATTCGGAATGCTACCTCCCCATAAAACGATGTTATTCAACGGTTTCTGTGTTTGCAAAGCCCATCTGCATATCGTACTTGCCCCTTGCGAGAAGCCAAAAGCCACCACTTTTGCACCTGAATGTAAAATTAATGTTTCATAAACTTTTTCTAAGTATAAAATATGGTCGGCAATCTCATGCTCCCGATCTTCTGTTGTCATCCAACTTGCACCTACCCTACCTGATAATCCATCCAGATAAAATCGATTGAGTGCCTCGGGTACAATAACAAAATGCTCTTCAGGATGCAGTACTTCAAACTTTTTAATTGTATAAGCGGCTAATTGTCCGTACCCATGTGCTACCATCCATATCAGCTTGGTCTTAGCGGTAAGGTTGCCATACGTAAAAATTCTTGCCGTTTT
Organism: uncultured Chitinophagales bacterium; assembly: GCA_964451125.1. GTDB lineage: Bacteria > Bacteroidota > Bacteroidia > Chitinophagales > JADIYW01 > JADJSS01. Next base: position 8,219 of record CAYVGM010000006.1, on the reverse strand, counting down.
TTGGACTGAAATAAATGTAGTGTTCAGCATAATGTATGAAATTAGTTAAAATGTGCTATTTTAAAAGCTAAAATAAACTAACGTTCCGGTGAAATTGTTAATACATAAAAATTCAACTATGAAGAAACTACTTTTTTTAGCCTGTTGCATGTATATGATTACTGCTCATGCAGATTCGCTGACTTACAGCATAAAGATAAAAACGATAGATTTGAGCGAAGACCTTGCACCAGGAGCTACTTTCAATGATGAGCTGGTTTTATTGTTGTATAAGAAATCAGTTAACATTGAAAATCCACTTCCATTGGTACGCGAGTATTTTGTGGCTGATTCATCGCACAAAACAAAAATATATAGCTTTAAAACAGACTCCCTTTTAAGTACAGATACCCTGCGTCTGGTTTTGATAGAACAAGACACACGCAAACAACTGAAAGCCTTTGATGCCATCTGTAGGGTTTATTTCAAAGAATTATTAAAAAACAAAAAAGGATATTACGAATTTATTGATGATGATGATATGCTGGGCATTGCTGAAATACCTGCAAAAACGCTGTTAGACAAAAAAGCATTTATCAAAAAATTTGAAACTTTGAATCTTTTCGACTGGGCAGTTTATAAAATTGAAATCAATCAAAAAGAATAGCTTCCAGCAAATAAAATCTATTAGCTGAAAATTGAATGCTTAATAAAGATTAAACAAATCTGAAATTGCAACTTCATATTAAACTTTACCCGATATTTACAGTCTAATATCTACTCTTGTCATTTATGTTTAAACTTTTATTTGCCTCACTATTACTTATTTTATTTGTTTTACCCTCTAATGGGCAGTCCTATAAAATTTCAGGAAGAATTACAGATAGCAAAGACAGTTCAGAAATTATTGGCGCAAATATTCTGCTTAACGGTATTCGGGATACCACTTATAAACTGGGCACAGTATCTGATATGAATGGGCACTTTGAACTTGATAATGTACCGCAAGGTGCTTATTTGCTTGAGTTTTCTTATATCAGCTATAAAACTTTTACGAAGAAAATTTTTGTAAAAGACAATATTCAACTTGAGCCAATACAGCTCGAAGAAGATTCAAAAATGCTGAATGAAGTCAATATTGAAGGTAAACAAATTCGTGTGCTGCAAAAAGGAGATACAGCACAATACAATGCCGAGGCATTTAAAACTAATAAAGATGCAACTACTGAAGACCTTTTAATGAAAATGCCTGGTGTGTCCTCGGAGAACGGAACTGTAAAAGTAAATGGTGAAGAAGTTAAAAAGGTACTGGTGGACGGAAAAGCCTATTTTGGCGATGATACACGCACTGCATTGCAAAACCTACCGGCTGAAGTAATTGATAAAATTCAGGTTTTTGATAAAATGAGTGATCAGGCTGCATTTACCGGATTTGACGATGGCAATGCACAAAAGACATTAAACATTATAACTAAAAATGTTTTAGGCAACTCGAAATTAGGCAGATTTTATGCGGGATATGGCGGACCGGGCAACCGCTATACTGTGGGTGCCAACTATAATGATTTCAAAAACGACCGCAGATTTTCCATTCTTGCCATGAGCAATAATATCAATATACAAAATTTCAGCGTGCAAGATTTGGTTGGTGCAATGGGAAGTTCATCCGGTGGTGGCGGAAGAGGCGGAGGCAGAGGCGGGCCAAGTGGAATGGGCAGAAACAGCCCACTGAACAATTTAATGGTCTTTCCGCAAAGCGGTATCTCTACTACTACTGCATTAGGGGTAAATTATGCGGATAAATGGGGTAAAAAGAAAAAAGTCAATTTCTCGGGTTCTTATTTTTTTAATGCTTCAAAAAACACAAATAACAGCTACACCAACAGACATTATTTAAGTTCAAATGACAGCAATCTGGTATATCTTGAAAATAAAGAAGCAGTTTCAAAAAATTTCAACAATCGTCTTAATTTCAGAATCGAATATACCTTAGACAGTAATAATACACTGATTTTCACACCTTCATTTACCACACAATATTACAACAACCGTTCTGCCTTGCAGGCGAATACCAACAATGCTGAAGGCATACTCAGTACATTGCAAAACGATCAACAGGCAAAGCAACAAGGCTACACACTCAATAATGAAATACTGTATCAGCATAAATTGCATAAAAAAGGCAGAACAATTTCTGCAAGCTTACAAACCAATGTGAATACCAAGACGAATGACGGCTCATTGTGGAGTTTGAATAATTACCAGCAAGATAGTTTAGAGGTAACAGATAGCCTGGATCAGCAATCATCCTTAAAAACACTTAACTACACACTAGGCGGATCAATTGTATATACTGAACCAATTAAAAAAACCGGACAAATCTCATTGTCTTACAACCCTTCTTATACACGTTCAGCATCCGACAAAAACACGTATAATTTCAATGCACTATCTGATTCCTATACGGAGTTAGACTCAACTTTAAGCAATCAATTCTTGAATAAATACATCACCAGTACCTTAGGAATTGCTTATCGTTACAACAAAAATAAAATAAGCTGGGCGGTCGGTGTCAATGGGCAAAGTGCACTTCTGAGCAGTGTACAGCAATTTCCCTACGATTTCAAAATAAAGAAGCACTTTATTACCGCCTTGCCCAATGCTGAATTTACCTATAAATTTTCCAAGACAGATAATCTTCGAATCAATTATAGGACTTCAACCAATCCTCCAAGTATTTCACAATTGCAAAACGTAATTGACAACAGCAATACTTTGCTGTTAAGTACAGGCAACCCCGAGCTGAAACAAGCTTTCGCCCAGCAAATCAGCTTAAGATACGGCAGGTCGAATACAGATAAAGCAACAAACATGTTCATTTTCGCCATGTTCAACAACACCAGAAATTATATTTCTATAGCCACACAAACTATAATAAATGATACACTCATTCAGCAAATGCTTGTCAATAATGGTACACAATTAAGCTATCCGGTAAACATGCACGGCTATCTGGCGACAAGAACATTTATTACTTATGGTTTTCCTGTTTCAAAAATAAAATGTAATATGAATTTCAACACCGGTTTTGCATATACCCGTACACCTACGCTTATCAATCTGTTGCAGAATAATGCAAACACTTATGCTGTAAACGGAGGTTTTGTAGTGAGCAGCAATATCAGCAAAAAGATAGATTTTACCTTGATGTATGCAGGTTCTTATAATATTGTACGCAACACACTGCAACAGCAAAATAATTCCAATTATTATTCGCATACAGCATCGGCAAAAATCAACTATCAGTTTTGGAAAGGTTTTGTATTGAACACGGTAGTAAGCAATCAGCTAAATGCAGGAGGAAGCTCGAGCTACGATGTGAGTTATTGGCTGTTAAATGCAAGTTTGGCTTACAAATTTTTAAAAGACGAAAGTCTCGAACTTAAATTCAGTGCCAATGATATCCTGAATCAAAATAAGAGCATCAGCCGCAATGTAACCGAAAATTATACTGAAGATGTACAAAGTACGGCATTGCAACGCTATTTTATGGGCACTATCACTTATACTTTGCGAAAAACAAAAGGAAGCGCAAAACAAACAGACGATAAACCAAAAGAGTTTATGCCACCTCCTCATCCTCCGGGCATGTAACACCTCGTAGGTTAAAAATCAAACACATTGATAATCAACACCTTTTGAAATTCTAAATATAAATTGACCTCGTAGGTTGGTTTTGGTGTTTGTATAATATATACCAGAAAATTAGATATTGTCGTAACAAATGACGTTAAAAAAGTCTTCAAATTAATCCCATAGGTAAATTAACGTGAATTATGGATTAGAAACCATGTAAGATAAAGATTATCAACAGGATATTATAAGTGTACGATATAAAACTGTAAAAGAAGATAAATTTTGTGGTGAATCAAACCATTTACCACCATGAATTATATCGTACACGTATCAAAGTTAATAGAAATATTTTGTTCTTGTGATGATTTTATGAATGCTTTTGAACAGTTGCAAGCACCCCATAAGTTACCCCATAAATCAAATTCAATACCTACACACATTCCGCAAATGGCTGCCAGCGAGATAAAGACAATTTGTATCTTCTATCACTTGTCCGGATTTAAATGTTTTGAATATTATTAGAGGCAAATCATCTTGATTCATCTTAAAGATTATTTCCCCAAAGCGGTCAGTTACGAGCGTTTCGTTAGCCTTCAATCTCGTTATTTCAGTTTGTTATACTTGTATTTAAATTGTTGCAGATATGGCAAACATACCGGTATTTATTATGCAGATTCTAAAAAACTTCCTGTGTGCGCTTGTATATTACTACCTATTAACATCAAAAGGAATGTAGTAATTGTTAGAATCCGATTCATAATATGATGCGTTTTAGAACTATCATTAAAAATACAAGTTTTAAAGGTATTGTAATGTATTTTATTAAAGTATGCATGAAATGTTATTTTTTATTCGCTTTTTGTTGATAGTATCTGCAAGTAAATTTTTAATCTTGTTGAAGTTTTAAATTATACTTTATTATGAAAATTTTTACTCTTTTTTTCTGCGTTTTCCAGTTAACAATCTGGAATGTAGTAGCTCAAACCGGCAATGTAGGTATTGGCACTACCTCACCTACTGCCAAACTAACCGTAAATGGAGGCTTGGCTGTTATTCCTACCTCCTTAGCAGCGGCAGCAACCATAACGGTACCAACGAATACTTCTACGGTATACATTACCAATGTTGCAGGCGTACAAGCCAATGCTGTTTCAGCAACTTCTCCGGTGGAAGGGCAGGTATTGACCATCATTAATTTAGATGATAATGTTGCCATTTTTAATAGCACATCAATTGCACCTACCACTGGAGTAGGTATATTTCAGTATGTAAATGCAGGATGGAGAACCATAAATTAGGCTGCTGGAAACGACTGGACCAAAGCAACTACAGCCTCTACACCTGCCACTAAATCAGATGCGCAGTATGTAACGGGTAATGTAGGTCTCGGTGATTTTTCGGGTGCTTCTGCTACTCCCGATATAAAGTTAGACGTTGTTAGTGGTAGTATTGGTTTAAAAGGTGGCGTATCCTCTGCCCAGTGGGATCACATGTATTTAACCCACGACGGCTCAGTGGCGTATTTGAAAGCCGGAGGTGCTGAAAATGGATTGGCTTTTCAAGTTGGAAATAGCGCATCAGGCACTTATGGAGGTCAAACTTATACAGATGTAATGCGCTTGCTGCAAAATGGCAACGTGGGTATCGGGACTATCTCACCAGGCGCAAGGTTAGCTGTAGCAGACAATGCTCCAAATAATGGCGTATTCAAATTAGGAACTACATCCGGCAATGCAAATGACACATGGTGGATGGGTTTTGTACACGGTGCGTCATCTACTACATCTACTACTCAAGACGGAAATGACAGAGGAAGAATAGGCATAAATATAGCAAGTTCGGGGGCAGGCAGATTGTTTTTCACCACAGGTGGCGGAAATTCTCAAGTAGAAAGAATGAGAATTGATGAAACCGGCAATGTGGGCATCGGTACCACTACACCCAATATGAAGCTAACCATACAGCCTCTTGCAGGTAATGCAGACCTAATCCAGTTTAAGGATAATGCCGGTACCAATCAATGGCATTTACGCACGCAAGGATCCGGTAACAATGACTTGGGATTCACGGAAAGTACTATAGCCGATAATAGGCTGGTATTGGAAGCCGGAGGTAATGTGGGTATTAATATTGCCGACCCTACCAACACATTAGATGTTAACGGCTATGTAAAATTGGGTACTAGTGGAGGGGCAAATGTAGAAGGTTCAATACGCTACAACTCTACTAAAAAATGTATAGAAGTTTATGACGGATGGAGATGGAAATGCCAGGGGGTGCCGGATGTCGAAGAAATCGTATTTTATGACGGATATAATGAAACAAATAATACAAGCACTTGGATAGGTTCTTATGGACCAAGTCTTAGATCAGGCAATCTTACCGCTGTGTATCCGGGTCAAAAAATTGTAATTACCGTGTTTATCTGGGTAGATAATGCATGGAAACAAAATAGTGGCTTTGGTCATGCTTATAAATTATATACAAACGGCTACGGATTTATAAGAGAGAATGTAAATACTCTACCAAATCTTCAAGCCAATGAGGACTATCTTTTTATGGATAAGATGGAATATACCATTCCAGCAGGTCATCCGGCAGGTAATAACTTTCAACTTAACTTTGAATATCAGGGTAATTTCAGATATGCAAAAGTGGTTTGTGAAAAATATTGATATACGGCTAAATTCTAAAGATATCTCTCTCGCCTGAGGCGAGACGAGATGACAAGGAAAACACCGTCATTCCGAACGGCAGAGAGGAATCCCATGCCCCCAACTAGCGCAAGTATGCAGCGTGGCAATTAGCGTTGCGTACTTGTCAGGGCAACACGCATTATAAATAAACGAGTAATTCACATCTGTTAAGAAAGAAGGTTAAGGTGGGTCAAGAATTAATTATTTTTTGAGGGAAAAAAGTATGGAACGCCTCAAAGATATTTTTAAAGAACTCCCCTCGCCTTTGTTGGTTTGCAACCTACAAACTATTATCCGTATTGTATTGCAAATCAATTATTTGCATTCGTAAGAAAATACCCTGATGCGAGACGAGATGACGTGGAATACACCGTCATTCCGAACGACAGAGAGGAATCCCATGCACCTCGGACATCCGTCATTCCGACGACGAAGCATGAGGAGGAGAAAACCCATGCGTCTTGGACATCCGCATACAAAACGAGTTCTCTAACTCGCCTCAGGCGAGACGAAATGACGGAGTAAGCCCAAACAAGTGTAAATTATACTAATTTTACAATAATAGTATGAATATTTTGTAGTATATTTACTATGATTGTAAGAACTTGAAAATTTACTGAGCAACTGCGATTTTTTATATCAGCAAAACAGTTGCAAAAAACTATATACCCATTAAAAATGATATAAATGAAACATCTAACAATTTGCATTTTCTACGCCTTGGCATTGTGTGCCTGCAAAAAAGAAACAACTACGCTTGTTGATCCCCGACAATACTTTATCCCTAAGCCCTCCGAGTGGAGCGGGAAGCTGAAATCAATAGAGATGTATTATGATTATACGGATGGAATAGATACCTTTAATACAGATACTTATCAAAGGATGCAATATTATTATGACAAAAACAGGTTAATAGCATATACAGGGCGTGTAAGTTATGGGATTAGTAACCCCAAAGAAGATAGTATCTACTTAATCTATAATCAGGATTCTTTGCTTTGCAAACTACTGATACCTGAGACAGATATTTACTATCAGAAATATTATTACAACCACAATACTCAACGCCTTACTGGATATAATAGTAACGCTTTGTATTATAATACCAAGGTAGATGCTGTACAGTATACCGGTAACAATGCTACCGCATATACTTCGCATATAACTACTTACTTTGAACCATCATATACATCGTATGGAACTATGTTACTGGACAAAAATCAGGATTCTGCCATATTTCTAACCTATCCGTTTGATGCGTATGTTAATCATCAAGTTCTGATAAAGGCTTCAGTGTATTATTCTACCATTCAAAATACTGAATTACTGTCGTTTATGAATGATTTACTATTCTTAAACCGTGATAATTTAACTTCGAATGCATTCTTTCCAAGTAGTGCTACTCAATATAAAGGATTAAAAATGATAGACAAGATTCCGGCTGAAATAAATACTTATGATTACTTTACAATTACAGGAAACAGGATTGGAAGTTGCAAATTTAATTATGTTTTTGATCAGGGCAGAATTGCTTACATTACAATTTCCTCCACAGGTAAGAATATGTTAACTTATGAATCAGATCAGTTAAGCGGTCAAACATACATCATTCATTTGGTCTTTTCTTATTATTGATTTATAAAGTCGGTTGCTTCCTGAAATAAAATGTGAAATCAGAAGCTCTACTGTTTCAAAAATTTATATACCTTATCGTTATAAAAGATAAAATAGTAGCCGTTTGCCAAATTTTGAATTGATAGTTTTTCCGTGCCGTCGGATGTTTTCATCCGACGGAAAAGTACCCTTGTTGGTTCGGTACATCCGTCAGGTCGGAAGACCTGACGGCACAGTAGCGGAAGACCTTTCCGTGCCGTCGGATGTTTTCATCCGACGGAAAAGTACCCTTGT